>JAGCGK010000132.1 GCA_017649645.1 Clostridiales bacterium
AAAATTTCCACAGGGACACCATTATCGTCAGTAGACTCCTGAACTTTAAAAGTATTGGCATTAAGGTGAGCTGTCAATTTATTCGGCTTAGAATATGCATCACCCGAGATTCCTCTCGCACCGGTATTCAGTACAACACCGGATTCAGTGAGCGGATTCTTATCAAGTTGGAAAGAAATATCATCAGATGCACCCGCTCTTGTAATACCAAAGTAGTTCACAGTCAGAATTCCTGCGATTAAAATGGTGCTCACGCGGACAGTATTGTTGAGCGTTCTGTCCGAAACGTGAAATACGATTTGTTTGTCTGTTTTTTTGAACATGACTAGATTATATCATTGAAAAATCCCGAAAATGCGTGAAAACAGGTGTTTGTAGCATATTTGTAATCTTTGAAAGTCAAAGTTTTTACCCTTAACAAATCGTTTTGAGATTTATCTCCGTCTATATTTCATGTGTCCTTCCCTCGAAAACACCCACCTTTCATCTGCTCATTTTTCTTTCCTTTTTCGAAAATATTTGACATCTGCTCTCAGGTTAAATTTCTTAAAAATTGTCCAAATTAACACTATAAACGCTCATATTTTGTTGATTAATGCAAAGAGTCTTGTTGCCTTGCATCTGAATCCGATGATAAAATTTTAGAGAACACACAGGCCTTTGACTATAAAAGTCATCTGAAAGAAAAAGGTATATCCATGATGAAATCCAAATTTACAGCTCTGCTCCTGGCACTGTTTATGGTATTCATGCCGCTTGCAGGAATTGTCAGAGCAGACGAAAAAGATGATGGTGCAAAGAACTTCGTTAACAGATGTTATCAGATCGCACTTGGACGTGATGCTGACGAAGACGGTTTCAATTTCTGGCTCGGACAATTAAATGACGGCAAGCTTACCGGAACAGGTACTGCCCTTCTTTTTATCACCAGCGAGGAATACCAATCCAAGAACACTTCCGATGAAGTTTATATCAATGACCTCTACACTCTTTTCATGGGTCGTAAGGCAGATACGGAAGGATACGAATTCTGGAAAAAGAATATAAGTACGCTTGGCCGAAACGGAGTCTTTGACGGCTTTGCAAATTCCGAAGAGTTTTATGAACTGTGCATCCAAAACGGAATCACTCCTGGTTACTACTCTTCTTCCTACAACTTTGACAAACTTCAGAAAGTAAACATATTCGTAGACAGGTTCTATGAATGCTGTTTCAACAGAAAGGGCGACAAAGGCGGCCAGCAGTACTGGGTCCAGAATCTTCTCGACGGTAAGATAACAGGCGTTGACTGTGCTTCTTTCTTTATCTTCAGTGATGAATATATCTCATTGTATTTATCAGATGAGGATTATGTTGAGTCCTTATATAAGCTTTTCATGGGCAGAGCTTCCGAAGAAGGCGGCAAAGCTTTCTGGCTCAGTGAACTAAAGAAAGGTGTTACAAGAGAACAGGTTTTTGCAGGATTTGCTTCAGCTCCTGAATTTCTAAAAATCTGTGATACGTACGGTATCCCTAAGGGATCTTTCACACCGATCGGACGAAAAGATCCTAAGAAGCCAGTTGATACTACTACTCCAACAACTGCAAACCCTACATCAACCAATACGACTACTCCGGTTCCAACAGTTGCAACAACAACGCCCGAGCCGACTTGTTCAGTAAAGATGCTTGAACTCGATGGTAACAAAAATACATGGGTTACTACTACTGAGCCATGCTACTTTATAACTGAGTATTCGTATGTATTTGTCGACAAGGGTATCCCTGTAAGAGGAGATTCCGCAAAAGTAATCGATGACATATTCAAAGCAAATGAGAAAAACACGGGGCTTTCATATTCAGGTGATTTCCTTACCAAATCATTCGGAGCCAGTTTAGATATGCTCGACGATTGGGGATTGGTAGATGATTGTTATCTTAATGGTGCTTTTAAGGATGTTCCAAAGCCAACTTCCAAGTTTTCCATCTTTGTTGCAGACAATTGTGAACCAAGCGCTTACAGCAGAGCCGTCATTGTTAACCCATGTGATATAGACTTTAACGATGAATTGGGTTACAACGGAGGTAATTGGGCTCTCCCTCATGAGCTTTTACATGTGCTCAATTGCAACAACGGATACTACTTCTGTTCCATTCTTAATGAAGGCTTTACTACTGCATTTACTTACGACTGCATAAAAGCCGTTGATAATATGGACACCGATGAAAAGCAATATCATTACAACTACTGTTATATCAAATATGAGATTAATGAAAGCAATGCTGAATCTCTATTTATCCAGGGATTTGAAGACGGTTGGGATGAATATACATACGGTTATAGATTTATGATCTATCTCAAGACCAAATACGGCAGCGAGTGCTATAAAAAGATCCTTACTGCTGCTAATGATTTCCAGCCAAAGGAGGGATATTCAGACTGCTTATCACGCGAGGACTCAGCAGCTGCCGTTAAGAAAGCATACGGTGATAATGTCTTTAAGGATTTTGCAAAATGGTACAAAGCGAATGAGTCTATGTTTGATGAGTGATCATAACAAGAAATAATTAACACAAAAAAAGATCACTTCATTACGAAGTGATCTTTTTCGTTAACTGATTAATTACTGAGATTACTCAGCTGCAGGAGCCTCAGCCTCAGCAGCAGGTGCTTCCTCAACAGGAGCCTCCTCAACTGCAGGTGCTTCTTCAGCAGCAGGAGCAGCATCTTCCTCAGCGATAGCGTAGATATCCTCATCCTCTGTTACAGGATCGATAGGAGCTACTTCCTTGATGCTGATGGAGATTCTTCTCTGATCCTTCTTAACATCGATAACCTTAGCCTCGATCTCCATACCTACTGAAAGAACATCAGATGGCTTCTGAAGTCTTACTGTAGAGATTTCAGATACGTGGCAGAGTGCATCGAGGTTTGGCTCAAGCTGTACGAAAGCACCGAAGTCAGTAAGTCTAACAACTGTACCCTTAACGATAGAACCAACCGGGATTCTCTCTTCGATATTGTAGTAAGGATCATCCTCTTCCTTCTTATAGCCCAAGGAGATCTTCTTTGTTTCCTTGTCGAAATCCTTAACGTATACATCAACTTCCTGACCTACGGAAAGAACATCAGAGGATCTCTTGATTCTCTTCCAGGAAATCTCGGAGTTGTGAAGGAGTCCGTCTACACCGCCGATATCGATGAATGCACCGAAATCAGGAAGGCTTCTAACGATACCCTTGTAGTGCTTGCCTACTTCGATACCGGACCAGAGAGCGTCAGCCTTTTCCTTACGCTCGTTGGAGATGATAGCACGGTGTGAACCGGAGATTCTCAAACGATGTCTAGCATCTGTATCCATCTTTGTGATGATAACGTCGATGTTCTGTCCCTTGTAGGACTCGAGATCGATATCCTCACCGCCAGCCATCTTAAGCTGTGTCTTGTGGATATATACGTCAATGTTACCTGCGTAGTTACCGATTACACCGTCCTTAACAACGTTTGTGATCTTAAGTGTAACTGGTGTCTTATTCTCGAAAGCATCCTCGATAGCTTTCTTATGCTTGTCCATATCTACCTGGGACTTAGAAAGGATGATCTCCTTGCCCATATCGGAATTACGAATGCTCTTTACGATAGTCGTAACTTCCTGACGCTCTGCAATTGCTTTCTCAAGATCGAAGTCTGGATCATTATCTACTTCTCTTCTTGGAATCTTTCCTTCGGATTTGTCACGAACATCTACATAAACGTAATCTGCGTCTGCCGAAGTTACAGAACCCTTAACGGTAGCTCCTCTCCTTAGTTGTGGAATACTATCGATATAGTCCCCAAAATTGATATCAGTCTGTTCCTGATTCGTCATAACTTCGTTCTCGCTCATCTCGCCGACAACCTCCAAAATAATACATTGAGGCGTAGAAGCACCAGCTGTTACTCCGACTCTGTCAGAGGAAGAAATTGATCCTTCCTTTATAAGTTTCCTTACTTCAGAGGCGTCAGAAACTAGGTACGTTCTTACGCAATGACTTCTGCAAATATCAAAGAGTTTACGGGTATTGGAACTGTGCCCTGAGCCTATGACTAACATGACATCAGAATCCATGGATAACTGTAAAGCTTCTTTTTGCCTGCTTTCCGTCGTAATACATATTGTATCAAAAATGCAAGATTTTGCAATTTGATTTTTGACATTTGCACAAATTTTCTCGAATTCTACTGTTGAGAATGTAGTTTGTGACACAATAACGGCACTATCGAGAGGAAACGGAATGTCCGAAATCTCCTCTGCAGAGCTTATTACGAACACTTTGTCAGCCGGAGCTTCACTACAAATACCGACTACTTCCGGATGACCTTTTGCTCCCGTTACAACTATGTTTTTTCCGTTATCGGCTTGTTCTTTTACGATCTTGTGTATCTTGTCTACAAACGGACAAGTGCAATCAAGCACTTCGCAATTGAGTTTTTTGAGTTTTTCTTTTACCTCGCAGGTAACTCCGTGTGCCCTTAAAAGAACAAGGCTCCCTTCTGTCGCCTCCTCAGGGGAATCGATCAGAATGAAGCCTTTTGAGATCAATTCATTTACAACAAAATCATTATGAGTAAGCTCACCTAGCATGTAAAGCTTTCTGTCCTTGATCGTCTCAACTGATCTGTATGCAGTATCAACCGCATTCTTGACTCCAAAACAAAAACCTGCCTGCTTAGCGACCTTTATTACCATGCTTACTCCTTAACCTGTGCCAGAAGAGCCTCGAGGGTCTCCTCAATTGATATCTTTGAAGTATCGATCTCGATAGCATCAGCTACTTTTACGAGCGGAGCATTGGTTCTTGTGGAATCCTGTTCGTCTCTCCACTTGATGTCCTTGAGGACTTCCTCATAGTTCTGCGAGAAATCACCGCGCTCGTTTAATTCCTTGACTCTTCTTTCTGCCCTTATCTCAGCAGATGCAGTAAGGAAGAACTTGTATTTTGCATCAGGAAGAACGTTGGAACCGATGTCTCTTCCGTCAAGGACGAAGCTTTGCTCCTTGGCGATCTTTCTTTGCATATCTACCATCTTGCTTCTTACAACAGGAAGAGTGCTGATATTGGAGGCTGCTCTGGAGACCTCAGGAGTTCTGATCTGACCTGTTACATCTTCGCCGTCGATGATCATATGCTGCTCACCGTCTTTGAACTCGATCTTGAGATCCATCTGATCCATGAGTTCTTTTACCTTTGCTTCGTCCTTAGGATCTACGCCCTTCTTTATCGCATATAAACCGCATGTACGGTACATGGCTCCCGTGTCGAGATACATGATACCGAGTCTTTTCGATACACCCTTTGCGAGAGTGCTCTTTCCTGAACCTGATGGTCCGTCGATAGCGATCTGATAAATATCCATTTGTATTCCTCCTTAGATTGCTCTGTGTCCGAGACCGATAGCGATCTCGTTAAGATTCAACATTCCTATTCCAAAATATAGACATACGCTTAAATGATTTCCGTATCTTGCAACTGCGATCTTGCCTCCGACATTAAGGCCGATAGCTTTTTGCGAGATCTGCGAAACTGCTTCTCTTGCAGCACCGGCAACGGCACCTTCCTCATTATGGGAATCAGAGATGATGCCTGCTTTTTGGGAAGTCACGATAGCTTTTTCGATTATTTTCGAGACGGATGAGATGAATTCGCCTCCGAAATCGACTGCGGCACATTTGATGTTCTGTGCCTGGAATTTAGCCTTGAGCTCGTTTTCCTCTTCTCTGCTCTCGGTGATGGCGAGCATGATGACTGCGGATGAAGTGAATTTGCTTTCAGGGATATTACTCATTATTATCCTCCTCCTTCTTCACGCGGTCTCCCTCATATACGCTGTACTTGGACCAGAGGTTCTCGAGAGCTTCAAAGGAACTCTTGATATGATCTTTTCTGTGCATTCCAAGAGTAACAAGAAGTGCATTGATAAGAGATAGAGGCGCAGCAAGCGAGTCAACGAACGATGCCATGCTGGATCTCGCGAAGAGCTTGATGTCTGCATTCTCAGTAAGTGCAGTGTTGTCCTTATCGGTAATGACGATTACCTTGGCTCCCTTGTCCTTGGCATAAGCCATGGAGTTAACCGTACGTGTGGAATATCTCGGGAAAGAGATTCCTATCATTACATCGTCTTTTGATATAGGAAGGATCTGCTCGAAAACTTCGTTGGCACTGTTACTGTGGATATGGATGACATCATCGAAAAGAAGTGTCATATAAAAATGCATAAACGATGACAGCGGAGAACTTGAACGAAGACCCATGAGATAGATCTTCTTCGCTCCGAGGATAGTCTTAACCGCATCCTCAAAAGATTCAGTGGATACTTCATTAAGAGTTGCCTTAAGATTATCGATATCAGCCTGCATGATGTCTCTTATGGCCGTAGCATCATCAGCGAAACGCTCAGTAGCATCAAGACGCTGAACGGAAGTAAGCTTACTTTTCAGCTCTTCCTTAAGAGTGTTCTGGAAATGAGGATAACCGTCGAAACCAAGTTCCATCGTAAATCTTACAACCGTAGATTCACTGACGCCGGTAGCCTCACCGAGCTTTGATGCAGTCATGTAAGCTGCTTTATCGTAATTGTCGAGGATGTATGAAGCAATGGCTTTGTGGCCCTTACTCATGGAATCCATTCTGTTAGTAATCTCGTCAAAAATCAAACTCATAACGTGACCTTCTTACTTCTCGTCAAAATCGCTTTCCGGGAACTCTTCCTTCCCTTCATTTTCATCCTCAGCCTTCTTTTCTTCAAGAAGTCCGTCAATGGAAATCTGTCTGTTATCATTTGCTCCCGCAGCATCCTCAAGGGACTGCTCGAGATCTCTGATAGTCTTATAACTCATAAGTTCCATGGATGGCAATTCATCTATGGATTTTATGCCGAACTCCAAAAGGAACTGTTCGGATGTCTTAAACAGAGTCGGTCTTCCAGGAGCATCCAGGTAACCTGCTTCTTCGATCCATCCCCTGTCCAGGAGCCTTGAGATGATGCTGTCACTCGATACTCCTCGAACTGCTTCTACCTGAGCTCTCGTTACCGGCTGGTTATAAGCTACGATAGCGAGTGTCTCATAAGAAGCCTGGGAAAGCGGAGCCTTCATCCTAGGCATGAACATCCTCTCCAAAACCTTCTTCATCGAAGGCTTAGTGCACATGATATAGGAATCCTCGGCTTTTCTGATCAAAAGACCTCCCCAAGGATTATTCTGATACTCACTCATCAGTTTGTCCATCGCTTTAACGATAAGTTCCTTATTGATTCCTGTTATCTCTTCAAGTCTGGAAAGAGAAACCGATTCACCGCTTACGAAAAGGATCGCTTCAAGAGCACTGGAAAGTTCCTGGATCGGAAGCTCGAAATCATCAACAAGGTTATCGGACTTGGATTTCTTCGGCATCTTTTCCTGCTCGAAAAATTCATCCAAGGTCTGCTCGCCTTCGATCGGAAGATCTTCTGCATTGTAGTCTTTCTTAACGTCCATTATGTTTCCCCTGCTCTTTTCTCTTCAAGAAGTATTACGTCAAACGGTTTCTTCTGTTCTGCCTTGATACTGTTGTTTCTCAAAAGCTCCAGTACGGCAAGAAAACCGACGATCCTGTCGATCTTCTCGACTTTTCCCTTAGGAAAGAGTTCGTGGAAGAAGCATTTGCCTCTTTTGGTGATCGACCTGAAAAGTGACTTCATCCTCTCTCTTACGGAGAGCTTATCTCTCTTAAGGATGTGAGTGATCTTGGCGGAGATATCCGCGAATCTGATCTCATTACGCTTACATACGACATCGACTGCTTCGTTAAACAGTTCCGAATCGAATTCCTGAGGCGGAGCCTCAAATTCGATATCCAGAGATTTGGCTGTCATAGGAACCCTGTAGTAGCAGTTCTGGAAGTCCTCATGTCTTACCTTAAGTTCACCTGCAAGGAACTTACAGCGCTTATAACGCAAAAGACTGATAACAAGTTCTTCTCTAGGGTCTTCTTCCTCTGTCTGATCTTCCGTTTTCCTGTTTGGAAGCATCATCCTGGATTTTATGTGGACCAATGTGGCGGCCATGACAAGGAACTCAGAAGCGACCTCCATGTCGAGCTGCTGCATTTTTTCGAGATGATCCATATACTGCTTTGTGATATCGGAGATAGGAATATCGTAGATATCTATGTCGTTTTTTTCAATCAAATGAAAAAGCAGGTCGAGAGGACCTTCAAAATGCCTGATCTTCAATTCAGGCTTCTGATGAATAGTCTCTTCCATCTGCTTTCTCCTTTATAATAGATTAGCTACAAATTTCATTACCAGTAATATGAGTTGCTGGAAAGGCCACTCGATAATCCTGATGGCTCCCGAGAAGAACGACATATTAGCAAATGCTCCGATAATGATCAATCCGAAAAGGATCAAAGGAGCATATCTAACATACCACTTAAAAAATCCAGTATATCTGAACTTTACAGGAACCAATTCATATATTACCCTGAATCCGTCAAGCGGCGGTATCGGGAGAAGGTTGAACGCCAAAAGTCCGAGATTAAGCGTTATGCACATATCCAAAAAGTCGGTTATCATCGGCAGGAACTGGAAATCCTGAGGGAGAAGTCCATATGCAAGAACATAAAGGACTCCTGCTATGAGAGCCAATATGAAATTAGCCGTAACACCCGCTATCGAAACCAGGATTATCGATATTGATCTGCTCTTAAGCTTGGTAAGTCTTGACGGATCTACAGGAACCGGTTTACCCCAACCGAATCCCATGAGAAGCAAAGGTATCAATGCCTTCGCATCAATATGCGCCAAGGGATTCAAAGTTACTCGACCCATGTGCTTGGCAGTATCATCACCGAGTTTTAATGCCACAAAGGCATGTGCAAACTCATGACATGCAAACGCTATGGACAGCGCGAGAATGTACATCACGAGGATGTACAGTATCTCTTTCGGGTCACGAGTTGCACGTATAAGATAAAACAGCATTTACTATTTCCTCTTAGGCCTTCTCAACGTTGAAGAATACCTTCTCACCGTTGATAGACCACTCCTTCATATTTGAGCCTTCGCCTTCCTTGATCTCGGCAGCGAGAACTTCAGAAGCGATAAACTCCTTCTTCTTCTCGATGATCTCAGCAAGCTTAGCATTACCGCTATATGATAATACTATTCTGTCAACAACCTCAAGACCTGTCTCCTTACGCTGGGTCTGGATCTTGGAGATCATCTCTCTTACGAAACCGTCTTCGATAAGGTCATCTGTAAGAACGATGTTGAGGGAAACCGTGATGCCCTTGTCTTCCTGAGTGGAAAGACCTTCAGGCTGGATCGTCTCAACAAGGAAATCTTCCTCGTTCATCTCGAAGTCCTCACCGTCAACAGTGATGGTTACAGGACCTTCCTTAACCTTAGATACGATCTCCTTACCGTTAAGGTTAGCGATTACTTCCTTAGCAGCATTGAGCTTAGGGCCGAACTTACGTCCGCAAGTTCTAAGCTGTGGCTTGAGCTTATAATCTACGAGCTCGCCTGCATCTTCAAGGCACTTGATGGTCCTTACGTTAAGCTCTTCACATACGATCTGACCATACTCCTCGTCAAGCTTCTTATCAGCTACTACGAAGATCTCAGACAATGGCTGTCTGTTCTTCATGTTAGCCTGAGCTCTTGCAGCACGGCCGAGAACAACGATGTTCTGAACGAGATCCATCTCTTCTTCGAGGTTCTTATCGATAAGTTCTTCCTTAACCTCAGGACAATCACACATGTGGATCGACAAAGGAGCATCAGGATTAACTGTTCTTACGATGTTCTGATAGATAGACTCAGAGATGAACGGAACAAACGGAGCGATAAGTCTTGTGAACTCATCAAGAACCGTATAAAGGGTCATGAATGCATCGACCTTATCCTTTGTCATCTCGCCGCCCCAGTATCTCTCACGGCCTCTTCTTACGTACCAGTTGGAGAGCTCATCAGTGAAATCCTGGATGAGTCTTGCAGCTGTTGTGATGTCATAACCTGCCATCTCTTCGTTAACATTCTTGATGAGAGTGTTAAGTCTTGAGAGTACCCATCTGTCCATAGCACAGAGGTTCTTGGTATCAAGAGTGTACTTAGTCGGATCGAAGTTATCGATATCAGCATACATTACGTAGAATGCATATGTATTCCAAAGTGTTCCCATGAACTTTCTCTGGCCTTCGTTAACTGCAGCATCAGAGAATCTGTTGGAAAGCCATGGTGAGTTAGCGCTGTAGAAATACCATCTTGCAGCATCTGCACCCTGGTTATTGAGGATATCCCAAGGACTTACAACGTTACCCTTGTGCTTACTCATCTTCTGGCCGTTCTCATCCTGAACAAGACCCATAACGATACAGTTCTTGAACGGAGCCTTTCCGAAAAGAACAGTACTGATAGCGATAAGAGAATAGAACCATCCTCTTGTCTGGTCCAAAGCCTCGGAGATGAAGTCACACGGATAGTGGGACTCAAAGAACTCCTTGTTCTCGAATGGATAGTGGTACTGAGCAAACGGCATAGCACCTGAATCGAACCAGCAGTCGATAACCTCAGGAACTCTGGTCATCTTGCCGCCGCACTTAGGACACTTCAGATGAACATTGTCGATGTAAGGCTTATGAAGTTCGATATCATCCGGACAATCGTCACTCATGCTCTTGAGTTCTTCGATAGAACCGATGCAGTGTCTGTGGCCGCACTCACACTCCCATACAGGAAGCGGTGTACCCCAATATCTCTCACGGGAGATACCCCAGTCGATTACGTTCTCGAGGAAGTTACCCATACGTCCGTCTCTGATGGTCTCCGGATACCAGTTGACCATTCTGTTGGACTTAAGGAGTTCTTCCTTCTTTGTGCTCATAGCGATGAACCATGTAGATCTAGCATAGTAGATGAGTGGTGTATCACATCTCCAGCAGAACGGATAGTCATGCTCATAAGGCATCTTCTTAAGAAGTTTAGCCTCCATGTTGAGCTTCTTGATGATGATAGGATCAGCTTCCTTAACGAAAAGACCCTTAACCTCACCGCAGCACTCAGGCATTGTACCGTCTTCATTAACGAGCTGGATGAACGGAAGGTCATTATCTCTACCTACTCTTGCGTCGTCTTCACCGAAAGCAGGAGCGATATGAACGATACCAGTACCGTCGCTCATTGTTACGTAACTGTCGGATACAACGTAGTGGCTCTTCTTCTTAGCTGCTGCAAGATCATCTGTAGCATATGGAAGAAGCGGCTCATATTCCATACCGCAAAGGTCAGAACCCTTCATGGATTCCAATACTTCAACCTTCTCGAAAAGGGATGCTACAAGCTCATTAGCCATGTAGTAATAAACAGGCTTAGCTGTTCCGTCAAGGTCCTCGTCAACCTTGATCTTTACGTACTCGTCCGTCGGGCTTACGCAAAGAGCAACGTTTGAAGGAAGTGTCCATGGAGTTGTTGTCCATGCTGCAAGGTAAGTATCTTCCTGACCTTTGACCTTGAATCTTACGTAAACGGAATTCTCCTTTACGCACTTATAGCCCTGAGCAACCTCATGGCTGGAAAGTGCCGTACCGCAACGTGGGCAGTATGGAACGATCTTATGACCCTTATAAAGGAGATCCTTATCCCAGATCGTCTTCAAAGCCCACCACTCGGACTCGATGTAGTTATTGTCATATGTAACGTAAGGATGCTCCATGTCAGCCCAGAAGCCTACGCGGTCACTCATCTGCTCCCACTCGCCCTTATACTTCCATACGGATTCCTTACACTTCTTGATAAACGGCTCAACACCGTAATCCTCGATCTGAGGCTTACCGTTGATACCGAGCATCTTCTCAACTTCGAGCTCGACAGGAAGACCGTGTGTATCCCAACCGGCCTTGAATGTAACATTTGCTCCCTTCATAGCATAGAATCTAGGGATCAAATCCTTGATTACTCTGGTCTTGATATGACCGATATGCGGCATTCCGTTAGCCGTCGGAGGGCCGTCATAGAG
Organism: Clostridiales bacterium; assembly: GCA_017649645.1. Lineage (GTDB taxonomy): Bacteria > Bacillota > Clostridia > Saccharofermentanales > Saccharofermentanaceae > Saccharofermentans. The sequence goes on from JAGCGK010000132.1 coordinate 12,021, forward strand.
AGTAAAAGTCGGTGCGCCGTCCTTTGCAGGTCTGATCGACTTCTTGTAAACATCGTTTTGCTTCCAGAACTCGAGAACTTCCTGCTCGCGCTCCTTGAACTTCATGTCGGTAGATACTTTCTTATACATATCTCTGCCACCTTTATATTTAATAAATTTATAAACTTATCTAAATGTCAGAATACAAGGCAATAAAAAACGCCTCAAGTCCACCTTGGACATTGAGACGGTTAAAACCGCGGTACCACTCAATTTGCGAAGTTATCCCTCGCCACTCACAGATTCTGACAAATCCTTTGCCTTAACGCAGCAACTACGGACACAGTCTACTCAGTTCCTAACTATTCGGTGTGTCAGCTCGGAAGCGATAATCCCCTGGTGTTTTGAAATCTCAACTCTCAGCAAACGTTGATTCTCTGTACAGACAAAAGCACCGGACCTTCTTCGTCACAGCTTTAAAATATATCGGTAGAATAAACAATCTTTATTATAAAGTCAATAGTTAAGGTTTCTAAAGGCCCTCTGCACAGCGACGGAAATTCCATACAAAATTTCTTTGGTTTTTATTGCATTTTTATACTTTACGAATAAAAGATTTGCTTTATAATGGTTGACAGTGATAATTCAGACAAAGACCAACGGAGGTTCACATGATCGGCTTGATGCACCCACATCTTAATAGCGACATGACAGTGATTACTCATTCTTCCCCATGTGGAAGCGGTTTTTGTTTTTATTCTTTGTGAAGTCAGTATTTTGTACTGGCTTTTTTGTTAGCAAAAAAATAGAAGTGAGTGGAGGTTAACATCAATGGGTAAAAGAGAAGACATCAAGAAAGTATTGATCATCGGTTCCGGCCCGATCATCATCGGTCAGGCTTGTGAGTTCGACTATTCCGGTACTCAGGCTTGTAAGGCGTTAAGACAGCTTGGTTACCAGATCGTCCTCGTTAACTCGAATCCGGCTACAATCATGACGGATCCTGAAATCGCAGACATCACATACATCGAGCCTTTGAATCTTAAAAGACTTTCACAGATCATCGAGAAGGAGCGTCCTGACGCTATCCTCCCTAACCTCGGCGGTCAGTCCGGTTTGAACCTTTGTGCTGAGCTTAACAAAGCAGGCGTTCTCGACAAGTACGGCGTTAAGGTAATCGGTGTTCAGGTAGACGCTATCGAGCGTGGTGAGGACCGTATCGAATTCAAAAAGACAATGGACAAGCTCGGTATCGAGATGGCTCGAAGCGAAGTTGCTTACTCCGTTGACGAGGCTCTCGCTATCGCTGACAAGCTCGGATACCCTGTAGTTTTGAGACCTGCTTACACCATGGGTGGTGCAGGCGGCGGCCTCGTATATAACACAGAAGAACTTAAGACCGTATGCGCAAGAGGACTTCAGGCCAGCTTGGTAGGCCAGGTACTCGTAGAAGAGTCCATCCTCGGCTGGGAAGAGCTCGAACTCGAGGTAGTAAGAGACTCCAAGGGTCAGATGATCACAGTATGTTTCATCGAAAACATTGACCCTCTCGGCGTTCACACAGGTGACTCATTCTGCTCCGCTCCAATGCTCACTATCTCTGAAGAACTCCAGAAGAGACTTCAGAAGCAGGCATATAGCATCGTAAACGAAGTTCAGGTTATCGGTGGTACAAACGTACAGTTCGCTCACGATCCTGTTTCCGACAGAGTCGTAGTTATCGAGATCAACCCTAGAACATCCAGATCTTCCGCTCTTGCTTCTAAAGCAACAGGCTTCCCTATCGCTCTTGTTTCCGCAATGCTCGCTTCAGGACTCACACTTGACGAGATTCCTTGCGGTGTAAACGGAACACTTGATAAGTATGTACCCGGAGGAGACTACGTAGTAATCAAGTTCGCTAGATGGGCATTCGAGAAGTTCAAGGATTCCCAGGACAAGCTCGGCACACAGATGAGAGCTGTCGGCGAAGTTATGAGTATCGGTAAGACATATAAGGAAGCTTTCCAGAAGGCTATCAGATCCTTGGAGATCGGCCGTTACGGTTTGGGCTTTGCCAAGAACTTCAATGAGATGAGCAAGGCTGAGCTTCTTGAGCACCTCGCTTATGCAACATCCGAGAGACAGTTCATCATGTATGAGGCTCTCCGTAAGGGTGCTACGGTAGATGAACTTTTCGAGCTTACAAAGATCAAGCATTACTTCATCGAGCAGATGAAAGAGCTTGTTGAGGAAGAAGAGGATCTTCTTAAGCTCAAGGGTTCTGTTCCTTCAAAGGATATCCTCGAGCAGGCTAAGAAGGACGGTTTCTCTGACCGTTACCTCGCTAAGCTCCTTGATGTATCTGAGGAAAACATCAGAAACACAAGGATCTCCTACGGTATCGAAGAAGCTTGGGAGCCTGTACACGTAAGCGGTACTAAGGACAGCGCTTACTACTACTCCACATATAACGCTCCTGATAAGACAACAACATCCGAGAATAAGAAGATCATGATCTTAGGCGGCGGTCCTAACAGGATCGGTCAGGGTATCGAGTTCGACTACTGCTGCGTACATGCTGCATTCGCTCTCAAGGAAATGGGCTTCGAGACTATCATCGTTAACTGTAACCCTGAGACAGTTTCAACAGACTACGATACATCCGATAAGCTCTACTTCGAGCCGCTTACACTCGAAGATGTTTTGAGCATCTACAATAAAGAAAAGCCTTTGGGCGTTATCGCACAGTTCGGTGGTCAGACACCTTTGAACCTTGCTAATGACCTAAAGAAGAACGGCGTTAAGATCCTCGGTACATCACCTGAGGTTATCGATATGGCTGAGGACCGTGACCTCTTCCGTGCAATGATGGAGAAACTCGAGATCCCTATGCCTGAGGCAGGTATGGCTGTTAACGTAGAGGAAGCTCTCGCTATCGCTGATAAGATCGGCTACCCTGTAATGGTTCGTCCTTCCTACGTTCTCGGCGGACGCGGAATGGAAGTCGTCAACGAGCCTGAGTCATTGAAGACTTACATGGCTGCTGCAGTCGGTGTTACACCTGACCGTCCAATCCTTATCGACAGATTCCTCCGTCACGCTACAGAATGCGAGGCTGATGCTATCGCAGACGGAAAGCACGCTTATGTTCCTGCAGTTATGGAGCACATCGAGCTCGCAGGTGTTCACTCCGGTGACTCTGCTTGTATCCTCCCTTCCAAGAACATCCCTGCTGATCTTGTTAATACGATCAAGGATTACACAAGAAAGATCGCTGAGGAGATGGGCGTTGAGGGTCTCATGAACATGCAGTACGCTATCGAGAACGGTAAGGTTTATGTTCTCGAGGCTAACCCACGTGCTTCACGTACAGTACCGCTCGTATCCAAGGTATGTAACGTTAAGATGGTCAAGCTTGCTACTCAGATCATGACTCGTGAACTCACAGGTGCTTCTTCACCTATCGAAGGCAAGCAGGAAGTTCATCCTAAGTACTACGGTGTTAAGGAAGCTGTCTTCCCATTCAACATGTTCCAGGAAGTTGACCCTGTTCTCGGACCTGAGATGAGATCCACAGGTGAGGTCTTGGGTCTTTCCACAGACGTCGGAGAAGCTTACTTCAAGGCTCAGGAAGCTACACAGACAAAGCTTCCTACAGAAGGAACGGTTCTCTTCACAGTATCCAGCAAGGATAAGCCGGAACTCGTACCGATCGCTAAGAAGTTCGAAGAGTGCGGATTCAACATCGTTGCTACAGGAAGCACACATGAACTTCTCATTAATAACGGAATCAAGTCCACAAGGATCAACAAGATGCAGGAAGGTCGTCCTAACATCGTGGATGCTATCATGAACGGCAAGATCCAGCTCATCATCAATACACCTGCTTCTACAACAGATGAGAAGCTCTTTGATGACAGCTATGTAAGAAAGACAGCTATCAAGGCCCGTGTTCCTTACATCACAACAATGGCTGCTGCTAAAGCTGCTGCTGACGGCATCTACACTGTTATCAAGGAAGGCGAGATCGGAGTAATGTCACTCCAGGATATCCACGCTTGTATCGAATGATCATAGAATTTCAGAACAAAGCAAAGACGGGGGTCTCAATTGAGACTCCCGTCTGTTTATTTGTTTAATCTTCGTCTTCGTCCGCGTCGTCCAGTTCTTTTTTTCTAAGTACGAACAGTTCTTTATACAGTGCTTCAAACTCCTCTCCGAAATCGAACTTCTCCTGTTCGTTGCTCTCCCTTACCTCATTAATGATCTTCTCCCAGACCTCATCGTTTGGCTCAAGATTGTCTCTTTCTCTTATGAGAAGCTCCAATGATGATTGATATTTAAGTTCGGCCTGTTTCCTTAGGCGGATGACGCTGTTTGCAAAATCCAGAACTGCAAGATAAGAATCTTCATATAATGACAGTTCATACTCGTCCAACTCTGCGATATCTTCATTAGTCATCTCGGAATACTTCTCAAGGTCTTCCATGTTCTCGTCAAAAAGTCTCTTCTCTTCTACATGCTTCTTCGATTTAGAGAGATTCTTTCTTTTCTCACGATGCTTCTCGATGATCGCTTCCTTGGTGGTTTTATCCTTCATGGGCCAATACTTGTCAGCATGAAGAAACTCTTCCTGTAACAGATAGTAGTTTGACATCTTGAGTTCCTCTTCTACCTTATTCTCCATCCAATAGAGAAGTGTTTCAACGTTTTCCTTTGTAATATGCATTTCCATTTGATCTACCTCCGTTTAATTTCCAAAAGTGCTCAAAGTTCCTGCCTTCCAAGGGCTTTAACTGGTTTCACCTCACTTTATTCAATTGTCAAGTTCCAAAGCAGTGGCTATGTTATATATCAACGTGTATTTCACGCGGTGTGCTGACAGCACACAAAAAAACGTTTAAATCCGAGTGATATAATAGACAAAATTGTCTTTCGGGACGGATTCGCTGTTTGTGTCATGTAAAGACTGAAGTTTTTTTGCAAAGATTTTTTCCTGCTAAGTACACAGTTCCTCCCTCTGTGTCTTACAATCATATCATCAGTGATCACGCTCTACGCCAACGGAAAACTCAAAAAGGCAGAAGATAACAGGACGATCTACAGCATAATAAATATCATAACCATACTTTCCGTGATCTTCGCGGTGATCGGGTTCATTCTGTCGTTGATCGCAGATTATGTACCGATCCATGTAATAAGTGTGTAAACCAGTCTAATTATTCTGTTTCTCGTTAAACAGGGTCGTAAGCCTGTCCTGCAGGGTCTTCTCAACTTCCTTAACGTCCTTTTTACCTGAGAAGCAGGCTGACAATTCTTCATAGACGACAGTCTGAATAGAAGGATCCAGAGATGATACCACCTCGACCTTTTCCATGCTCTCGATATATGCGTACTTTATCTCATCAGTCGGAAGATAATAATCGAATTGGGCAGCCTCAGTCTCATTAGCAAAGCCGGCCTCTTCATATTCGATGGTGCAGATCTCAGCCTCTCTGTCCAGAACAGCCGGAAGAGCCTTCCTGTTGATCGGGTTATATGAAGCTGATTCCTGGATATCCTGAGAGATCAGGAGTTTAATAAAATCAACGCAACCGTCTTTGAGGTCTGACACTGCGCTTACGGATACGGAAGTCTCTATCTGCGCAGCAGGACCTCTTCCGTCAGAAGAAGGAAGTCCCAGGAATGTCGGATCTTCATATCTGCCAAACAGAAAACTATAGAAAGTAGGCGTGATCATCATATAGCTATATGCTTTATTCGTCTCAAGCCATCCGCCATACATGAAATCTTCTTCATTATATAAAGGTTCTTCCTTTACATTCTCGAAAAAACCGCACATAGACTCAAACGACTCGTTGGCTATATCTATCTTGCCATCCTTAAACCAGGTATCATTCATCTGAGAGAAGCACATAAAGAAATAGTCTTCTCTGCCGAAGGATTCTGAAACCGCATCAGTTCCGTTTCCTACCGTTGAAACGAACTGCTCATATTCTTCATAGGTGAACCCCCTTGCTCCCTCCTTCACATTGCTTCCGGAAGTCATAAGACCCGTTGCCGTGAACGATACGGGCATACAGTACAGTTTGCCGTCTCTTGAAGCGCTGTTGATCAACTTCGTGTAGTATGTGCTCTCATCCAGATCAAGTTCCTTACTAAGATCCACAAAGTAGTCGTCTGACTGGAACCACCAAAGATCGTCGATGGAGAAGTAGATATCTGCGGCTTCTGATGATATGAGTTCCTCCTGGAATTCTTTCTCGTATTCCTCATATTCACTTTCATCTTCGATAGTCTTGAGAGAATATCTTATGAAATAATCCTTATTTTCGTCGTTGAACCGTTTAATCGCCTCACCTGTCATATGATCGATTGACAAGCCATAAGACTTTGCACTGATAACTGTCTTTCCCGCATTCGGATTCTCATTTTGCTTATCAAGTATGATGATGTCTTCGCCACCATGACGATCAAATAAATAGGATGATGGATAGATACTTAATACGATCCTTTCATCAGTTACCTCGATAAGGCTTGCGTCCAGAAAATCAGTCACATTACAATCAGTATCGGTAAACATTACATAAGGCTGATCATCAACATATATTCCGTCTTCCTTCTTAACGTAAGTTCTTCCGTCGGATCCGATCACTTCACACCCAAATCCGTCAATATAATCTTCCATAGTCGCGACACCGTCTTTTTTAAGTTCTCCGGTATCCGGATCGAAAAGATACATCATATTTTCACTTTGAATACTGAATCCGTTTTCATCGGGCTTAACCCTTGTGAGCATATCGTATGGCGCGAACATTTCATTCTTCGCAATAAGTGAACCATCCTTAAAGACATACAATGTATCCTTATCCTGCTTCGTTCCCAGGGCAAATATATATCCCATACATGTGGTACAGTCGACTATCTTATCGCTCTCTCCTCCGAGGTCAAATTCATCTGTACCTGTTATCTCACCGGTAGTCACATCCAGTACAGCCTCGCAAAACTTCCCGTCAGATGCGTAAAAGAGCACCGGTTCTCCGTTGTCTATACCTGTGTTCAAGAGACGTGCCAAAGAGATTTCATCATTTAATTCAAATTCTCTTATGAGATTTCCATCTTCGTCGAAAAGACATATAGGATCATGTGCGGCACCGTTGGAATTATAAGCATTATAAGTCACCAGCAAGCTGCCGTCCAAAGAAACCGGATCCCTGAAGTAAAAGTACTCATAATCATCGGCACTGCATTTGTCACAGTACACGATCTTCTTACTCTTATACCAAGTGTCGGAACTGTTGATAGTTACGCGTTCTCTTAAGGTCTTTGAACCACAACCGCTTATAAGAACAGCAAACATAATAAGGATTGCCATTGAACCCGCAAATAATCTTTTCATTTCACATTCCTCATTTCTATTCCTTCTAGGATTATATCAACAAAAAATTACAAATAAAACAGTTTGAAGCATTACATTAATGTAATGAAAGGCTGTCTCAGCCTTCCTTATTCTGCTTCCTGATCTCGGCTATTGCCCTATTGCAGAATTCATCTGACATATAGAACGTATCCTTTTCTCTCTGGAGTTTTGCCTTGGATGCAAGATACCTGTATTCCACGGTTTTTCGAAGACTGATAATACTACTTGCGAATTCCAGTTCCGTCAGATAAGAATCTTCATAATTCGTACATGTTTTATACTACGACGTGTATTTCACGCAGTGTACCGCGAGCACACAAAATAAGCCGTCTTCTTCTCGAAAACGGCTTAAAGGTTTAAAGTTATGATCATTTAAACAGATTCCACGGGATCTCGTCACGTACCGGAAGCTTAAACTCCATATGTTCGTGTGACGTCGGATGATCGAATCCCAGGACAAAGGATTCCAGCGCGATATCTCCATTATAAAGCCCGCTTCCGTATCTTGCATCACCCAGGAGAGGATGCCCTGTATACTGAAGCTGCGTCCTTATCTGATGAGATCTTCCCGTATGAAGATCTATCTCAACAAGCGAAACGGCCTTGCCTTTATACTCCCCTATTGCGACAACTTCATATGAGAGTTTAACGGGTTTTGCATCCTTTGGCGCTTTTCCCTCATCAAATATCCTGGTATTGTTGGTTTTCGGATCCTTCAAAGCATAATGCGAAAGAGTTCCGGAAGTTTCTTTAAACGTGCCTTCTACTACTGCACGATAACGCTTTGTGACTTTACGCTCGCGGATCTGTTCACTGATCCTTGAAGCGCACTTGCTTGTTTTCGCGAAGACCATAAGGCCTGATACCGGTCTGTCGAGGCGGTGTAACAAGCCAAGGAATACGGCACCCGGCTTATTGTACTTCTCTTTGATATATTCCTTCAAAAGAGTAAGCATATCGGGCGCATCAGAACCGTCAGCCTGTGAAAGCACTCCGGCAGGCTTAACGGCAACAATAAGATGATTGTCTTCGAAAACGATAGTCAGATCTTTATAGGTCATAGATATGTACCGGGAGTCCAGCGTGCAGTAGCTCCGCATGGAAGATGGATTCCCATCTGACTTATAGGAAGGCAAAGTTCCTGCGCATCAACGGAACCGCCGTGTTTTTGAGCAACACCCAAGGCTAAGACATCACCTGATGCTTGAGCAGTGATCTCGGATGCATATGAACTTATGATAAAGAATAAAGGATCATCGGAAAGAAGCTGTTCGCACTTAGTGACGAGATCATAAAGAGCGTCCTCGAGTTTCCAGAGCTCGCCCTTAGGTCCTCTTCCATATGCCGGTGGATCCATGATGATGCCGTCATACTTACGGCCTCTTCTTATCTCGCGATCAACAAAGTTCATGCAGTCTTCCGCGATAAATCGGACGTATTTATCCGCATACCCGGATTCCTTAAGATTTTCCTTGGCACGGGCTATCATACCCTTTGATGCATCAACATGAACAGTCTCATCCGCGCCGTGAGCAGCGGAAGCGATCGTAGCACCACCCGTATATGCGAACAGATTAAGGATCTTAATATCCTTCTTTCCCTGCTTTTTGGCATTCTCAATAAGATTACCGCAGTAATCCCAGTTAGCTGCCTGCTCAGGGAAAAGTCCCGTATGTTTGAACGAAGTCGGTTCGATAATAAAAGTCAGTTCCTTGCCGAGCGAATCGTATTTGATCTTCCAATTCGAAGGCATCGGCTTGATCTTAGTCCAAGAACCGCCGCCTGTCTGACTTCTGTTATATACTGCATGGGGCTTTGGCCATTCACAGAGTATCGGCCACACTGATTGAGGATCAGGTCTTCTGAGATACACATCACCCCAACGCTCATATTTCTCGCCGCCACCGGCGTATATAACCTCAAAATCTTCCCAATTATCAGCAGAAAACACTATAGATCCCTCCGTTACTTGACTTCAAGCGGTTCCTCAGTCTTCGCGAAAACTTCGTCATTCCACCTGAGTTCGATAGTGTAATTTCCGCCTGAGAAGGAACTGACACCTACAAGATCAGCAGAAAAATCAACAACTACTATAACGGAATCTCTTATCTCAATATCTGTCGAAGCCATTTTCTTGCCGTCTTCATTTCGAAGTACAGCCTCAAACCTGAGATTGACCGGTGTATTAAAATAGAACGCACACTGTAAAGCAACCGGATCAGTGAGCTTATTGAGATGCAAAGGAGTAGAAAACATCGGGTCATACCATAATGCTTCTACATAGACATTTTCGAAATACTCACTGGACAGATCGACCGGGAAACCCTCATCATCACAGACGTTCAAAGTTGAATACCCGGCTGTCGTAACATCGATTATCTCCTGAAGATTGCTGAACTTCCACTCTTTGCCGTCTTTTTCCAGATGCAAAACCATGGTTTTCTTCTTGCTCTTCATATCATCGATCTCAGATTTGAATTCACTCACGGTATGATATTCCGTTGCTTCGAACTTATCGCTAAGATCCTTGAACGAGAGCTTGATCGTACAGTCAGCGCTCTTATTGTCTTCAGCAAGTTCGAGTTCAGAGATCTTCATCTTACACTTATAAGCAGAATCAAAGATCTCCTGCTGTTCATCAGACAGTTCAGGAAGTTTCAGTTTCTTCAATGAGTTTTCGGACAAAACAGTCAATGGATTCGTGGAAATATCTTCCACGAACCCATAAACGTAATCCTCAAGTCTTTCGAATTGACGCTCTCTGATATATTCCGTACAACCCGATGAAACGATCATCAGTGTTGCTACCAAAACGACAGAGAGTGTCATTCTTAAAAAATTTCTAATACTCTTCTTATCTATCATTTAACTTCAACTGTAGATTTAACGATCAAATTGCCGTCCTTATCTTTACACTCAACAGTATAATTTCCTTCAAATTTTTCAAGTCCGCACTCACTTGGCTTGAGATAGCATACAAGGAAAGTCATGCTGCCTGTTACACTGTCAGTAATGAGAGTATTTCCATCTGCATCATAGAAGTTGTAGTCGAAATCCATATCGGTACCGTAGTCCTGAATGAAAATATTAAATTCAAGATATTCAGGTTCTGCACTGTACCAGTCAACAAAGTAAATGTTGCTAACTTGATCGGAATCACCAAACTCTTCTTCAACAATGTTATAACCGAAATCCTTGTAAGAAGTAGTACATGTATATGTCTCAATAAGATTATCCTTCTCATCGAAAAGACGGAATTCAAAATCATGGTTACCGAAATAGCCCTTGCCGTCTACATAATCCGGGAAATCCTTAGCACTGATACTGCAGATAACAAGTCCTTCACCGTCTTCTTCGAGCGTATAAACATAAGCCCAGCATACATAATCACCATCGATATAAACTTCGTATACGATATCGTCACTCCAGTCGCCGTCAACCGCACTTGGATCGATAATTACATCAAGTTCGACCATACCGGCATTAGGGAAATCATACTTACTGTCATTCTTATGTTTATTTCCGCAATCATACCAGTAATAATCACCTGTCATTGCACCAACGTAATCTCCGTCAAAAGAACCGGAAGAAGAAGTAGTTGTTGCTTCTGTTGTTGTTTCGGTAGTTGAAGGTTCTGTATCGATTACCGGCTCAGTAATATAGTCAATATATTCGAAGTCACTCCATGTACAAACAGACTTAAGAGCCTTTGATGCATTGGAAACCTTCCAATCGTCATCATCGTTCTCGAGTTCAAGCTTAACTTCTACATCAGTGGTCTCGTCACCGTCTTCAATGGCATCAACCATTTCATCGGCATCATAGAACTCACCGTTCTTGATGATATTTTTGTAATCAGCCATTGTAAAAGTTACAGTTACCTCTGCACCGTCTTCGTCACCGTCAACAGAATCTTCATCAACCTCGTACTCCATGCTGTCCAAAACTGCACCAAAGATGTTCTTTTCATCTTTATCATAGTCACTTCCGACTACGAGCTCATCAAACAGATCTGCTGCCTTCTTATCTGAAGAAATCTCTTCAAAACCATCGGCATCAGCCTTCTTGATAGCCTTAGCAAAATTCTCAGCAACCTCAACTATTTCATCCTCATCAAAGTCGCCCTTCTTTGATTTCTTTTTGCTCTCTGTCTGGAATGCACTACATCCGAACAATGATGCAGCCATTGTCAAAACAAGAACAATACTGATAGTCTTTTTCATTTTTCCACTCCTTACTTAAAATCTGATAATATCATTTTTCCATCAGAATCATAAACAATAAGACATTCAACAGGAGCTAAACTGTCAACACCCGCTTCATCTGCCTCAACAGTAAGTTCAACATATGAACTTGAACTCTCAGCCTTGAATGTATCACTAGTATAGACTAAGCCGTCACTGTCATATAACTCGAAATACATCTCGTAGTCAGTGTTTGACGGCAGATCATACCATATATCATACTCGATAAAATCGCTGTTTGTTGTATACCATCCGGAAGATATGTAGTAATCATAGAAATCACTGTCACCGAACACAACAGTATTGCTCGACATTGAAGAACCGGAATTTGAACCGACGCTGGAAGACTTTGTTACTTCACAGGATTCACGCCAGAACTCGTTATCATTAAAGTCATAACAAACAAAAGTATACGTTCCTGTATCAAGGTATTCACTATTATTAAGAAGATAACCATTATATAGAGCATAGTACGTATTACCGTAGAAAGTGTCTTCTACAAATTCGCCCTGATACAGCGGGTCCGGATCATCATTGAAGAAAACCTCATAATAACAGTCCTTAGCAAGATTCTTACCATCAGTCTTTATATCAAACTCGATATAGATTATATTTTCAAATTCATTTCCGGAACCGGAGTCATAATCATGAATCCAGCTGGTCTTAGTAACATAATTTGAATAGTCTACACAGAAGTCGTAATGGAAATCTTTCCATGTGAAAAGATCAACAAAGATCTTTTCATAGTCGGCCAATTCCCAATGTCTTCTGTCCATCACGAAAGTAATGTGAACTTTCTTCTCGACTGTTTGGTCATAATCCTTGAGAAGTTTGTAATACTCCTTTGTATTCTCTGCCTTTCCGGATTTGAAAAGTCCAAGGTAATCAACATGTTTGAAATAAACGTCGATCTCACCTTCTTTTCTGGCATGGGAAGCAAAAGCGGAATTATAGTCAATCTCGTAAGTTAGCGTACTTCTGATATAGTCACTTATCTTCTTCTGAGATTTGTCCCACATGTCGTTGTCATAGAAAACATCGAGTTTATCCTCTACATCCCTGTCCTTATCCTTGTCAAGGACAGAATTTTCCTCGAAAAACTCATAGTCACCAGCTATGACACTGTCGCAGACTTCAGCCGTGAATTCCCTTACTTCATCGTCTGCAGTCTCCGTAATGCCCACGCAAGCTGTCAAAGAAGCAAGCATTGCAACGAGCAAAAGAAATGCTATGTATCTAACCTTCATCTATATTCTCCTTGTTATTATAATAACAGAGATATTATATCATTTATTTCTTTAAAAGAAATATTCCACTCTGTTTTGCCCCAAAGTGCCTGAAAATACGTGAATTGTGAAGATTTTTAGTCAAATCTAACTCTAAATTGAGAACTATTTTACAATTTTTAAGTGATATTTTTCACATTTAAGCTATAATTAAAATAATTGGGTTTAATTCTTATGCTGCCAAGGGAGGAAATAAAATATGTCACAGACACCACATATTTTGATTTGCGATGATGATCCGGTTGTACACGAATCACTGGCATTATACTTTGAAAACGAGCACTTTACTCATTCAGATGCATATGACGGAAGAGAAGGACTTGCTATGGTTGCTGAAAACAAACCGGATCTTATCCTTCTTGATGTTATGATGCCAGAGCTTACAGGTCTTGAGGTTTGCAAAGAAATCCGCAAGACATTGTCCACGCCTATTATCATTCTCACAGCTAAAGGCGAAGAGATCGACCGAGTTGTCGGTCTTGAGATCGGTGCTGATGACTATATCGTTAAGCCATTCTCTCCTCGTGAGGTTATTGCAAGAATCAAGGCAGTCCTCAGAAGAAGCAATGAGCCTACTGAAGTATCCAACATTCTCCGATTTGAAGGATTAGAGATCAACCTTGATAACTATCAGATCAAAGTTAACGGTGAGATCATCCCTTGTACTCCAAAGGAAGTTGAGATCCTTCACCTCCTCGCATCTAACCAGGGCCAGGTTATGAGCCGTGATCAGATCCTCTTCAAGATCTGGGGTTATGATTTCTCCGGTGATCCACGTACTGTTGATACTCATATCAAGCGTATCAGACAGAAAGTATTCCTTGACGGAGCTCCATGGAGCATCCAGACTGTTTACAGCGTAGGTTATAAGTTTGAGGTTGTTTGATAATGTACAAAAGTGTGTTGCTTCGTAAAACCATCATACTGTTGTTGGTTGCTTTGTTTGCATCCGCTTTGTTCACGACTTTTGCATTTACCATTGCAGGTAAATCCGCTACTTATCTTTCACAGACTGACAGATCTAAAGAGCAGATCAATTCTCTTGCGTCTTTTTTCAGTACTTATCCTGAACTTATAGATGACGAGAAGATTACTGATGCTCTTTTTTCTGATACTTCAATAACGGGTAACAGTATTTTCCTCTTTTCAAAGGACGGAGAACTCGTCTACTGCCCTACTAACCCGTCTTCAACTGATTCAAAGTATTTCGACGCTTATATTTCCTACATTCAGGACAAAATGCTCGGCAAGCTCACCTTGGAAAAAAACTATGAGAGTATCACGATCGGTAAGAATCTTATCGACAAGACTTTCATTATCCAGCAGCCGGTCTACGTTGAAGGAGAGATACAATATTACATCGTTTCCGTGACTTCCATTTCAGAGAACAATCAACTCGTAAATAAATTTGTTAATGTCCTTTTGATCTCAACACTTTTCGTAGCATTCGGAATGCTCATTCCGGTTTATCTCGTAACCAGAAAGATCGTAGACCCTATCAATTCGATCAATAATATCACAAGAGAATATGCTGCAGGAGACTTTTCCGTACGTGCAAACGAGAATTATAAAGGCGAGGTCGGAGAGATCGCCAAGTCATTTAACTATCTTGCCGATCAGCTCTCCAAATCCATTTCCGATCTTACGATCGAGCGTAACAGATTGAAAGAAGTATTCGATGTCATCACAGACGGAATCGTTGTTGTTGATGCCGATATTAAGCCAATTGTTGTAAATAAAACAATGGATACCCTTTTCGATAAGGTACAGAAGAAAAACCTGTTTACGGAAAAACTTCAGCTCATACCGTTTGATGAAGTATGGGAAGCTTTCTCCAATGTTGTTCAGACTTCCGAAAACTATGACAACACATTGGAAGGTCCTAACTATGCTTATCATGTTGCCATCTTCCCTAAGTATGATATCGACAACGTAACCTGTATCGGTGCTACCGGATTCTTCCGAGATATTTCCGAAGAATTGAAACTTGAAAGAACCAGAAAAGATTACGTTGCAAACATATCTCATGAGCTTCGTACACCTCTTCAGACTTTGCGCGGACTTATCGAGCCATTGTCTGACGGAATGGTTAAAAAGGAAGAAGACCGTATGCGTTACTACGGCATTATCCTCCATGAGACCATGAGACTTTCAAGACTTATCGACGACATGCTTGAGCTTTCAAAGCTCCAGTCCAGAACACTCGCATTTAAGACTTTCCCATTTGACTTGAATCAGCTCCTTATGGAAGTCGAGACTAAGTTCATGCCGGTAATGAAAGATGCTGAATTGAACTTTAAAGTTTCGTTTAATACCGGCGAACTCCCTACTGTTATGGGTAATCCGGACCGAGTTGAGCAGATCCTTGTAATACTTATGGATAACGCCAAGAAGTATACTCCTGCAGGCGGTTCTATAACTATCGCTGCTGAGTATCACGAAGATACGGATAAGGTTTTCGTATCAGTTATCGATACGGGACAAGGTATCCACGAATACGATATCAATCATATATTTGACAGATTCTTCAAAGCAGACCGTGCAAGAGGTAAAAAAGGTACGGGTCTGGGTCTTGCTATCGCCAAAGAGCTTCTTACTTACATGGGTGAAGATATCACCGTTGACAGTACCTACGGCGAAGGAACCACATTCACGTTCACTTTGAAGAGAGTCGGAGCTCAGAATACATGGTTCTAAACGATCAGGAAGAAATCAGGATCAACAAGTACATCTCCTCATCAGGTTATTGCTCCAGAAGAGAAGCAGATAAGCTTATCGAAGAAGGAAAAGTAACTATTGACGGTGTTGTCGCTGTTAACGGAAGCAAGGTGTTCCCGGGACAGACGGTTCTCGTGGACGGAGAACCTGTTGTTCCTACAGATGACCATCTTTATATCGCGTTAAATAAGCCTTTGGGAATTACATGTACGACTGATAAGCGTGATAAAGACAACATCATCGATTTTCTCGGTTTCGAGGAAAGGATCTTCCCTATTGGACGATTAGATAAGAATTCTTCAGGTCTTATCCTTCTTACCAACGACGGTTCCATCGTTAATAAGTTGCTTCGTGCCGAACACGGACATGAGAAAGAATACGTCGTTAAAGTCGATAAGAAGATCGACGATGAATTCGTAAGGAAGATGAAAAACGGTCTTCCTGTTTTGGATCAGATCACTCTTCCCTGCAAGGTTACTCCTACAGGTCCTTACACATTCAAGATAATACTGACTCAGGGGCTTAACCGTCAGATAAGAAGGATGTGCGAATATTTAGGCTACCGCGTAGTCAGCCTCAAAAGAATCCGTTTTATGAATATACTCCTGGGTGATATGAAACCGGGTGAATACCGTTATCTCAACAACAAGGAGAAGCAAATACTTCTTACAAATCGTGCTCGCCTTCCTTGAACTTAAGAATGAAACTCTCTTTATAAGTTACATTCTTCTTAAGCGGAAGACTTGATGTGTTTGTCCTTGTTCTCTCGATCTCTTTGGAACAGAAATCCAGGAACAATTCGCAGTATTCATTATTCATCAGCTGCTCCTGATGTAGGAACTCATTCATCTGCTCAGGAGAATAAGGAAGTACGGTAAACTCGAACTTGTTGTTTCCTTCCCTTACAACTCTGATCTCATCACCAAGTTTATTGGTAAGAACAAGAGTAGATGTATCAGTATGTGAGCTGTTCTCGGCTGGCCTGGCATACGGATGATATATCTCATTTGCCTTGGCCTGGAATATGCCGAATCTGGTTGCATTCTTACGGTCATAGTAAGACTCACCCGGACCTCTTCCGTACCACTTACAGATAACATCATTCTGATTGATCGGAACACGAAGACCGTATCTGACCATATCGTACTTTGGAGTAAAGTGAAGCGTGATCTTAAGTTCGTTATTATGCATCTCATAACAGATGATTACTTCACCCTTCATAGCAAATGATTTATATCTTGAGATAAGCGTAAAGACATCGTCGGTTACGCTGTAGTTGCAGCCTGCAAACTGAAGTGAATCCTGTATTCCTTCGTAATCGTTTTCGCGAGAGAAGATAGTTTTCGCGAGGATAAAAGACTTGTCTGTTCTGTCGATGTTTGAAGGACATCTGTAAAAGCTCGGAAGGAAGCCGCCGTTAAGGAAATCAAATCCGCCTACGGAAATGTGATTAACAGAACCTGTCTTACGATCAAACGCGATCTTGATGTCATCCTTACCTACGATGACACCCTTAGGAAGAGCTATGACATCGATCCTCTGATCATCAAGTTCCTCTTCCTGCATGATCTCTGTAGCAGATGATTCACCTTCGTCAACGGAAAGATCTGTAATGATCTCATTCTTTTCTTCAGAAGATTCAGAAGCTTCATTATTCTCTTCAGAAGAAAGCGGCTGTTCGCTCTCAGACGGAAGGAACGGAAGACCGCTGTCATCAAGAAGACGCTTAACGGTAAACGCATTAAGAGAACCGACTGTCTTACCGGTCTTGATAGGGCTGGCGACCTCATCAGTCAATACTTCCTGGAAGAAAGCAACCTCATATCCTTCTTTGGAATAGAAGCTGTCCTTAGCAAGTTTCAGACTTATATCAAATATCAACTCGTGCGAGAGGGCTTCGTTATACATGGTAATAAACTTCTCATTACCATCTGCCCAACCGTCTTTAAGATACTTCTCGACATCAAGATTAAACTTAAGCGTTCTAGTACCGTAAGGCTCGATCTCGGAAACAAGTCCGTTACCGAACATCAATACATTACCGCCGAGAATGAGTTTCCATTCGAGGATCATCTCATCCGTAAAAGCAAACGGATGGATATTACGCATCGTAAGTGTTGTCGGATTATTAGGATCCGGGAAGATGTTGACCATCTCGCACTGCTTCTTGATATCAAAATAGATAGGATGAGGCTTACGCTCACTATCGACGATACCCTGACCGATACTGCTTCCTACACGGGTCTTTCCACCCTCGAGATCGGCCTGATGGATCCACTTATAATCTGCATCATCATCATCAAAATTCGTTCTTCCAGGAATAGTCTTAAACAGATTGACTCCTGTCTTATTCTTTCCGAAAATATACGCACGATCAAGGCAGATATCTTCCCAAGGACCGTAAACATTTCCAGCTTCACTCGGGAACGAAGGAAGATCTGAAATGTCGCCCTTCTGGTCCTTCTCGCAGTACCACGGCCTAGCGTCATCTACTACTTCACACTGATTCTTGATCGTCTTGCATCTGTTGTAATCATAGTTGTAGTTCGGGAATCCCCAGCAAACGATACTCGGGTGATTCATATGCGCTTCAACATAATCAAACATGTATCTTGAATCCGACATTGCGAATACATAGATACCGTACTGATCACAAAGATTAAGTAGCATATCATTAGCCGGGAATGAAGAAACGATTATACCGTTGATTCCGCAGCGCTTCATAAGAACGATATCCTGACGCATCCTGCTGATAGGAATAGCGATACCATTCTGAGGATCAAACTCATAATATCTGGTAAGCATCAACGGGATTCGTCTGTCGTTGATATTAAGCTTATCAAGAATAACTTCAGCAGTTCTGAAACCGAACCTTCTTTTCTTCGCACAGATGGTCCTTCCTTCACTGTCGAGAAGTTCCAATACAACATCATACTGAACAGGAGTAGCATCAGACCACTGAGCTACGTGAACAGCAACTGCCTGGGATTTAAATACTTCAGATGAGTTGGCATCAACTGTGCCCTCCATCTGCTTCTCGATATTAAGTTTAACGAACGGAAGATTATAAGGATCATAATCTCCTCTTGCTTCAAGGATAGAAGTCCTTACCGAGAAAGGCATCATATAGTTTGTATGATTCGTGATCTTAACATCCATGAAGATCATATAATCTCCACGTGAGATCTTTGCTACATTTTTTCTCTCAGTTCCCTTTTCATCCAATGCCAACTGATCGACATATGTATTAGGGATACTGCTGCACTTGATATGAAGATTACTCATCTCAAGAAGTGACTCAAAAGTAAGAGAAACAGGTCTGAAAATACCGCTGAAACCGAAGTTTGCCAGTTCCTTGATTATCTTACCATTCTTATCTCTGTCGTATCTGTTTATTATGACAACGATCGTGTTGATTCCTACCTGTGCAACAGGAGACAAGAGAAGTCTCTTGTTAGTAAGGATAGAATGTGATGACGTAACGAGTTTACCGTTTACATATACCTCGAAACTACCTGTAATACCTGAAGCTTCAAAGTAGATAGCTCTCTCCAGGTCTTCTTCCGAAAAGACGGTCGTTGTTCTGTAGATACCGATCTCATCTTCTTCAGCAGATGTGGAGTTATAGTAGTTTTTGTTATTGATACTTGAATCTCTGGATTCCTTGTCGTTTTCGAGAATTTCAGGAAAATCATAAAGAAGATTCTGCGGAAGGCCATAGCCTTCTGTCTGCCATGTAGAAGGAACGTTTATGAGATTCCAGTCACTGTCATCAAAATCAGGTGTATCAAAACCCATCGGGATCTCGTTCTCGGATCTCGCAAGGAAGAATTTCCATGTATTAAGAGGCCTGGAATACGGAGAATCGATCTTACCGAATTCCGGCATCTCCCTTTCAGAGAAAATATAATCAAAAGACTCATACGGCAAAAAGCAGTCATTTGAATAGGTAAATTCCATATTCTTTTTCAGTCCTTCCTTTTAACAAACACCTATAATTTCAGACAGTACAATTTTATCAAACTAAGGTTTCAAACATGTTACAGTATCGAGGTATTTCCGAAAGATTTGGAGCAATTTGCTTTTAGCACAATAATATAAAAAAAATATCCTACTATGGTATGTCCATATTTCAGATTATTAGTGTAGAATCAAGAATGTAGATTTTTTTAGTATGGAGGGTCACCTGATGGAACTATTCTTGGGTTTGGTAATTCTGGCTGCTCTCTTGGCATTAGCTTATGCTGCGATCAACTTCTATTCCGTTAAGAAATTAGAAGAAGGAACGGAAAGAATGACCGAGATCGCAAAAGCTATTCGTCTCGGAGCTAACACGTTCATCAACTACGAATATAAGGTCGTCGCTATCATCGGCGCTATTATTGCAGTAGTCCTTGCAGTTGTTATCTCATGGCAGGGTGCTTGTTCATTTGTACTCGGTGCCGTTATGAGTGCTACAGCAGGTTATGTAGGTATGAAGATCGCTACCTACGCGAACGTTCGTGTTACCAACAAAGCACGCACAACAAAGAAACTCGGCGATACACTTAAAGTAGCTTTCAAAGGCGGTTCAGTAATGGGCCTTTGTGTTTCCGGTTTCGCACTTCTCGGTATTTTTCTCGTATATCTCATCTTCGGTTACGGTTTAGGTCAGATAGCTGATGTTGCTAATGACATCCCTAACACAAACCTTATCGGTCTTAATGCACCGTTCTCAATGACGATCTCAAGTTATGCTCTCGGCTGTTCTATCATCGCGATGTTCAACCGTGTAGGCGGTGGTATTTATACAAAGGCTGCAGATATGGGTGCTGACCTCGTTGGTAAGACTGAGGCTCATATTCCTGAGGACGATCCTCGTAACCCTGCAACGATCGCTGATAACGTTGGTGACAACGTTGGTGACGTAGCAGGTCTCGGTGCTGACCTTTTGGAGTCTTATGTAGGCGCTATCATGTCAGCTGCTATCCTCGCATGTGAGATCTTTAAGACAACTCCTGCTGCTGACAGAGGAGAACTTACAGGTGAGCTTTTGGAAAAGCTTCTCATGTACCCTATCTCATTTGCAGCTTGCGGTCTTATCGCATGCGTTATCGGTATTGCATCTATCCTTCTTAAGAGAAAACTCTCCGAAGATCCGCATAGAGAACTTAACATGGCAACATGGATCTCTGCAGGCGTAACTGCCGTATTCGGACTCGGACTTACATATTTCATCTTTAAGGATTCTCACCTTTCAAGCTTCAAGGCCGGATGGATCTCTCCATGGCTTGCTGCTATTCTCGGTGTAATAGCCGGAATCGTTATCGGTATCATTGCCGAATACTACACAAGTTATGACTATAAGCCGACTAAGATACTTGCCAACGCATCTGTCGAAGGTCCGGCTCTTACAATTACACAGGGTCTCGCACTCGGTATGAAATCCTGTATGGCACCTGTTATCGTTTTGGGTATCGCTATCGTCGGTTCTTACCAGCTCGGCGGTATGTACGGTATCTCCTGTGCTTCCATCGGAATGCTCAGCTTCGTAGCTGCTACAGTTTCCGTTGATACATACGGTCCAATCTCCGATAATGCCGGCGGTATCGCAGAAATGAGCTACCTCGAAGAAGGTGTTCGTAACATCACAGATAAACTCGACTCAGTTGGTAATACAACAGCTGCTATCGGTAAGGGATTCGCGATCGGTTCTGCCGCTCTTGCAACTCTTTCCATGATGAACTCATATCTCTGCTCTTACTCAGAGGGTGATGCTGTTGACCTTAACCTCCTTAAGCCATTGACACTTGCAGGTGCTCTTGTAGGTGCTGCTCTCCCATTCCTGTTCTCAGGTATGCTCATCGAGGCAGTTGCCAAGGCAGCTCGTAAGATGGTTGTCGAGGTTCGTCGTCAGTTCAAGGAGATCAAGGGTCTTCTCGAAGGCAAAGTACTCCCTGACTACAAGACATGTATCGCAATTTCTTCACAGGGCGCTATCAAAGAGATGAGAGTTCCTGCTATCATGGCAATCCTCTTCCCTGTTATCTCAGGTTTCCTCTTTGGTGCAGACTTTGTAGGCGGTATCCTTCTCGGAGCTACTATCTCAGCTATCATGCTCGCTATCTTCACAGGTAACGCAGGTGGTGCATGGGATAACGGTAAGAAGTACATCGAGACAGGCGCAATCGAAGGTCACGGAAAAGGAACACCTGCACACGACGCAGCAGTTGTCGGTGATACAGTCGGTGATCCTTTGAAAGACACTGTTGGTCCTTCACTCGATATCTTGATCAAGATCATGAGTACGATCTCTCTCGTTGCAGTTACTGTATTCTACAGATACAACCTCTTCGACTTCATCATGAAGATGTTTGATAAATAATCAAATCGATTGAGATAACGAAAACGGATGCCGCATAAACGACATCCGTTTTTTGTTACTTAATTAATTCTTCGATCTTATTAAGTGTATCCTCGATCAGAGCACTCATCGGCTGTGATTTAATACCCGCTATCATAATGTTGCATTTAGTCATCGGCAGAAGGATCTTTGTCGCTTCACTTTGGGCAACCGCCAAAGCCATCTTAGGAGTTATCTCCCCGAGAAGCGAATCTGCACAGATGATACCTATAGGTCCTATGATTATATCGGCATTTCTGGAACAGACCACTATCGCATTCTCACCTGTTGCTGCATTTTTTGCTCCGCCCTTTATCATCGATGAAGTAGCAATGGTATTGGTTCCGACACAGGTCAATTCGATCTCAGGGAATCTTCCGATTATGGATTCCGCGAGTTCCTTTCCTATCTTTCCGCCTTGACCGTCGATCAAAAGGATCTTCATATTTTTATCCGCCTTACTGATTATTGACATAAGTATAAAGTATAAGACAAGAAAAAACAAAATCTTGCGTTATAATCTCATTAGCAATTATTATCGGAGGCTTAAAATGAAAAACAGAAAGATCATTTCTGTTGCCCTTGCATGCGCGATGATCCTTTCATTGTCTGCATGTAACAAAACAGATAAAACTACTGAAACAGGTTCCACAACAGCCGAAACGACTGAAGCATCAAGTTCCGAGTCCACATCCGCTGAGACTTCGGAAACAACTGAAGACTCGAAGCCTTCTGAGACTTCCGTCAGCGATATTGAACTTTCCAACGTTCAAACAATGACACCCGAAGAGCTCGTAGCTACCCTGACATTAGATCAGAAAGCAGCACAGATGGTTCAACCGGCTCTTTATAACATCACGGAAAACAGCATGAAGACATACGATTACGGATCCGTTCTGTCAACTTACGGCCAGATCCCTAATCCGAGCGCCGAGGAATGGTGCTCCATCGTCGATTCTTTCCAGGACGGAGCTTTGGCTTCTGATGCCAAGATTCCGTATATCTACGGTCAGGACTCTGTTCACGGAGTTAATTACGCCAGCGGAACGGTTATATATCCACAGAACATCAATATCGGAGCAGCCAATGATATCGAGCGTACTATCCTCATGGGACAATACGTAGGTTCTGATATCATGAGGACTAAGATGATCCTCAACTTCTCACCTTGCGTTGCAGCCGCACAGGATCCACGTTGGGGAAGAACGTACGAGAGTTATTCTTCCGATCCGGCTCTTATCAAGGAACTGTCCGTGGCTTATGCAACAGGTCTTCTGGACGAAGGAATAGTCGTATGTGCGAAGCATTTTATCTGTGAAGGATATACTACCTACGGCTCAGGCGAAAACCCTGCTATCGGAATGATCCTTGACAGAGGTAATGCCGAAATTTCCGAAGATGTCATCAATGAAAATCTCGCTATCTATCAGGCTCTCGTTGATTCAGGTGTACAGAGCATAATGATCTCCCACTCTGCCCTTAATGGAACGAAGATGCACGAATACGGCGAATACATCATGAAGATCAAGAACGAGATGGGCTTTGAAGGATTTATACTGTCAGACTGGGATTCTATAGAGAATTGCTCAGGCGCTACACTCAAAGACAATGTCGTCCTTTCAATTAACGCGGGCATTGATATGCTGATGGAAGCAGATCACTTCGAAGAATGCAGAAAATACATCGTTGAAGCAGTAAACGAAGGTCTGATCTCACAGGAGCGAGTAGACGACGCTGTAACAAGGATCATCAGAGTAAAGATGGAGGCGGGACTTTTCGAAGATCCGTATCTTTTGAATAAGACTCCTTCATTTGAATGGAACTGTGATGAATCAATAGAAAACGCCAGGATCCTTGCCGAGGAGTCATTGGTACCGATCAAGGACGGAGGCAATCTTACCATCAAGGAAGGAAGCAAAGTCTTCGTTGCAGGCCCTGCAGCAAATGACATGGGTGTAATGCTCGGAGGCTGGTCATATATCTGGCAGGGTATTTCAGATGAAGAATACGGTGATAAGGTATTCCCTGATTCACCTACGATACTCGAGGCGCTAGAGGAAGCTTCCAAGGACGGAAACTTCACGATCGTGACAGACGAATCGGAGATCTCTTCGTGTGACATGGTCTTGCTCTGCCTGGGTGAGATGCCTTATTCAGAATGGTACGGAGATGCTGAAGATCTCTCTATAACAGGAGATCTGGGTCTGGACGGAAACAAGGAAGCCATTGATCTTGCTAAGAAATCCGGACTTCCGACAACTACTCTTCTTATCTGCGGCAGAAACGTTATCATAGAAGATTATATCAATGACTGGGATTCGGTACTTATGTGCTATCTGCCGGGTTCCGAGGGTGGTAATGCGATCTGTAACGCATTAACCGGAAAGTGCAAATACAAAGGACATCTTCCTATGCCTTACTACAAATCAGAAACGGATATTGATTCAGGAAACGTTTGGCTCCCATTAGGCTACAGCGCTTTGGATAATTAAAATACGTAGATAAGACCGATTACCTCAACAATTATGAGAAGAACCAGCATTAAAGCTGCAAACGAGAGAATGATCGGATTATAAAAAGGAATCAGAGAGACCGGGACGAGAACATATCGTTCCGATCTCTTTTCTTTATAGAAAACAGGATCGCCGACTGTAGCATATTTACCCGGGATATCTCTATACGGAGGAACGTAGTCCTCACTCTGCTTCACAGGTGTCGAGAATGCATCATGAGAAGTACCTGATTTAACAACAGGCTTAACATTACCGTTCAAAAGATCCTCATCTTCCAACGGCGGAAGATAGTTCATGGAATCATCTGTGAACTGTAAAGACTCATAGCCTTCTTCCCTGGCCTTACGCTCCTGATAATGAGTCGCAAGGTTAATATACTCAGGAGTATCCTGAGCATTCATAACGGGCCTGTCGGCTTTTGTCTTGACCTGAAGTCTTAAAAGATCGTCTCTATTTTCCAAACTAACACCTCTTAACGTAGTTTACTTACGTTAAGGCATTCCGTCAACCTATAGACAATGATGAATATTACTCAGCTACAGAACCGCCCCATTCGACCACGGTAAATCCGTTACGTTCTACGCCTTGAGGCATCTGAAGTTGCTGTTCTTCAGGTATCTCGATATATTCATCCAACGGCTTATAGACCATATAGACTCTTATAACTGTATCAGGCATAGGATCGACATTAAGCTTAGCTATTTCTTCATATTCTTCAGTCGGGAACGATATCAGGTTATACGGGTTATTCTGCATCTTAGGAAGCCAGAATGTAATGAAATCATCCATCTCGCTGTCGTTTAATCCAGCTGCTTCGAGATACTTTTCAAGGAATGAGGCTGTCTCATCACCTGATACAACGATTGCTTTATCAAAGGAATCAGGAATATCGGTTGTTCCTTCCCAGAACAAGTAATTATAATACCTGTCTGAATCTGCTTCATAGAGAGTTCCGTCAGGCTGAGCTGTAATATTCCAGCCGTTATCATACTGAGGATATGTACATGTGAATTCACCGTCAAAATCCAGAGTTACATTTACATCTGTCTCTTCTTCAGGATAAAGATAAATAACAGGTTTGTATATTTCTTCCGGTTGTTCAACATCACTTCTACTAAACGTTCTAAAATCATACATACTATCAATCTTTCCCTCAGGATTATAAAAGATCAAAGTATAATACCCAGGTTTTTCTCTCATACTATCATCAAGTTGAAAATAAAAGATCATCGAATGAAATCTCGGGGATGCATTATACTTTCCATGAGTTTTACAAAGCACATCATCAGTATCCCACTGATATTGATCATTTTGCTCGATAATAATCGATTTCATAGTTCCATCAATTTGACCGTCTTCCCAACCATATTTCTGATAAGCCTCATCGGAAATCTCACATATCACCTGAAAAGTATAATCTTTACAACAAACTTTTCCACCTACATTCGCAGAATCAAAATACACCTTATTCACAAAGTGCTCATCATTATCGATGGGATACATAATGCCATCATTGATATTATTCAGATCAGGATTTCCTTTAAATTCTTTATCAACAAATTTAGGAGTATTTTGACCGCACGAAACCAATAAAACAGTTAAAAGCAATGCCGAGATTAAATAAATAACTCTTTTCATAAATCCACCTCCCACCCTTAATTTGATTCTAGCATCGCTTTTTTTCGAAAAAAACGTGGCATTTTCGAGCAAAAAACGGGAGTTTTTACAGAAAACACAAAAAAAGCCGCGTAGCTTGTGACTACGCGGCATGAAATATCTAAGTATAAGATTAGATCTTGTTGTCAGAACCAAGAACGTTAACGATCTTGTGAGCAACCATATCCTTAACAGCCTGACGAGCTGGCTTAAGGTACTGACGTGGATCGAAGTGATCTGGGTGCTCTGCGAAGTACTTACGGATGTTACCTGTCATAGCAAGACGGATATCAGAGTCGATATTGATCTTACATACAGCAAGCTTAGCTGCCTGACGGAGCTGCTCCTCAGGAATACCTACTGCATCAGGCATGTTACCACCGTACTGGTTAACCATCTTAACGAACTCTTGTGGTACGGAAGAAGAACCGTGGAGTACGATTGGGAAGCCAGGAAGCTTCTTCATGCACTCTTCGAGAACGTCGAATCTGAGCGGCGGAGGTACAAGGATACCGTCAGCGTTTCTTGTGCACTGATCAGCTGTGAACTTGTAAGCACCGTGGGATGTTCCGATAGCGATAGCCAAAGAGTCACAACCTGTTCTGGAAACGAACTCCTCAACTTCCTCTGGACGT
>JAGCGK010000133.1 GCA_017649645.1 Clostridiales bacterium
AGCGTATGAGAAAGAGAAATGCTTCCCTCGAGGAAGTTTCTGACCGTCCCGCACAGGAAGGTGATACAGTTACAATCGACTATGAAGGCTTAAAGGATGGCGTTGCTTTCGAAGGCGGTAAGGGTGAGAACTACAACCTAAAGATCGGTTCCGGCAGCTTCATCCCTGGTTTCGAAGAGCAGATCATCGGTCACAAGATCGACGAGGAGTTCTCCATCGAAGTTAAGTTCCCTGAGGAGTACCATTCCGAAGAACTCAAGGGCGCTGATGCTACATTTAACGTAAAGATCCACGCTATCAAGGCTGAAAAGCTCCCGGCACTCGATGATGAGTTCGCTAAGGACGTTTCCGAGTTCGATACACTTGATGAGCTTAAGGCTGATATCAAGGCTAAGCAGATCGAGAGAGCTCAGAAGGAAGCTAAGAACGTTTTCGAGAACGAAGTAGTAAGAGTAGTTTCCGACAACGCTGAGGTTGAGGTTCCGGATTGCATGGTAGATACAGAAGTTGAGCAGATGATTCAGCAGCAGGCTTCTTCAATGCAGCAGCAGGGCATCGAGCTTGATATGTACCTCAAGTATGTTGGTCAGACAATGGATGAGTTCAAGGAGTCCATGAAGCCAATGGCTAAGGTTCGTGTTAAGAGCAATCTCGTTCTCGAGGCTATCTCCAAGGAGTTGAAGATCGAGGCTACAGACGACGATTACAACAATGAGCTCGAGACGATCGCTAAGGCATACAACATGAAGAAGGAAGATGTTGAGAACGCTATCGGCAAGAACAGCGAGTACCTCAAGGAGTCCATTATCACAAGAAAGACAGTAGAGGCTCTCTCAGAGAAGGCTGTTAAGACAGAACCAAAGGCTGAGGATGTTAAGGAAGAGAAGAAGGCAGCTCCTAAGAAGACAGCAGCTAAGAAGTCCACAAAGAAGGATTCTGAGGCTACTGAGGAGAAGGCTGAGAAGGCTCCTAAGAAGACAACAAAGAAGTCTACAAAGAAGGACGCTGAGGCTTCCGAAGAGAAGGCTGAAGAAAAAACTGAAGAGTAATATCTTAAGTTCTCGCGATACTGACGGTCCGAACTTGTTTAAAGACAGGTTCGGACCGCTTTGTATTATTTATAGTAAGTGATAAAATATAATACTGAATAAAAAGGAATGGAGACATTTATGGCAAATACTTTTGACGGTGATACACCGGAGATACTTACATGTTCCTTCTGCGGAAAGTCTGAATACGATGTTCCGAGACTGTTCTCAGGTGTTAACTGCTATATCTGCATAGATTGTGTTAAGACAGCTTACGGCATCAATGCCGAAGAAGAGAAGATGAGAAAGAGGTCTAAGCTCAGGCAGGCAAGACCTAGTAAGCTCATTACTCCAAGAGAGATCAAAGATAAGCTCGATGAGTATGTTTATGGTCAGGACGATGCTAAGATCTCACTTTCAGTTGCAGTTTATAACCACTATAAGCGTGTTTTCTCCGAGCCGGATCCTACTGATGATGTTGAGATTGCTAAGAGTAACATCCTCTTGCTCGGACCTACGGGCTGCGGTAAGACATATCTGGCACAGACACTCGCGAGAGTTCTTGACGTTCCGTTTGCAGTTGCTGATGCTACATCACTTACTGAGGCAGGTTATGTCGGTGAGGACGTTGAGAATATCCTCTTGAAGCTCATCATGGCAGCTGATTACGATATCGACCGCGCTCAGATGGGAATCATCTATATCGATGAGATCGATAAGATCAGTAAGAAGGCTGAGAACGTATCTATCACTCGTGACGTTAGCGGTGAGGGCGTTCAGCAGGCACTTCTGAAGATCCTTGAAAGTACAGTAGCTTCGGTTCCTCCTAAGGGCGGACGTAAGCATCCTAACGAAGAGTGTATCCAGATCGATACGACAAATATCCTTTTCATCTGCGGCGGTGCTTTTGACGGACTCGAGAAGATCATTACTGACAGAACAGCTGTTAAGCAGTTCGGTTTCGGTGTTGAAGTAGCTTCCAAGAAGGACGAATTCTCCGGAGCACACTTCAAGGAAGTAGTTCCTCAGGATCTTATGAAGTTCGGTCTTATTCCGGAGTTTCTCGGACGTCTTCCTGTTATCGTTGCATTGGATAAGCTCGATGAGGTAGCTCTTGTAGCTATCTTGAAGGAACTTAAGAATTCCCTTTTCAAGCAGTACAGGAAGCTCCTTAAGATGGACGGCGTAGATCTCGAGTTTACGGATGAGGCAGTAAAAGCCATTGCCAAGAAAGCCCTCGAGCAGAATACCGGTGCCCGCGGACTTCGTACAATCGTTGAGGGAGCTATGCGTCAGGTAATGTTCGATATTCCTTCCCAGAAGGATGTATCCAAAGTCGTTATCGATGAGAATTGTATCAATGAGGGTAAGGAACCTACGATCATCTATAAGAAGAAGAGGACTAAGACAGAGGACAGCAATAACAAATACGCAAATGGCGAGATTGGCGCCTGATAAGGGGTGATTTTATGGCTAAGGCTGAAAAGTATTCTATCTGTTTGGATATCGGCGGAACAAAGATACTCGGTTGTATCTTCAATAACAAGAAGGAGATAGTCTTCCGTCTTAAGAAGAAGACCAAGTCCGGCGGTGATACTTCTCAAAACATCGAAGAAGTCATCATCTCCGTTGTTGATGAGCTTCTCAAGAAGTCCGAGATCAGCCTTAAAGACGTTAAGGCTATTGCCGCAGGCGCTCCGGGCGTTATCGACCAGCAGAACGGCATAGTTCTTTTCTCACCAAATCTTCCTTGGCGTGACTATGATATCAGGACTCCTATCGAAGAGCACTTCGGCGTTCCTTTCTTCATCGGAAATGACGTAAACGTAGGTGTTTTGGGCGAGTATAAATACGGCGTCGGCAAGAACTTCAAGAATATCGTCGGCCTTTTCGTCGGTACGGGAATGGGCGGCGGACTTATCCTTAACGGTGAGCTCTATACAGGTCACATGTTCAAGGGAGCGGAGTTCGGTCACATGATCCTCAATGAGGAAGGCCCTCGTTGTAACTGCGGTCAGCGCGGATGTCTCGAGGCATTCTCCAGTAAGCAGGGAATGAGCGATTACATAAGACAGCAGATCATGCGCGGCAGAACAACTGAGATGGCTGACAGCGTAAAGGATACAGTATTTAAGAGTAAAGCACTCAGAAATGCTCTCTCTAACGGTGACAAGGTCGCTATGGAAGCAGTTGACCGTGCCTGCCACTATCTGGCTATCGCTTCAGGTAACCTCGTTAATACGTTCAGCCCTGAGATCGTTATCTACGGCGGCGGTGTTATCGAAGCAGTCGGTGATCTTTTTATGGAGAAGATCCTAGCTGAAGTTGATAAGTACTGTATGCCTTCCATCCGTTCAACGGTTCAGTTCAGAAAGGCTGCTTTGGGTGATGATTCCATCCTCTATGGTGCGCTCTCCATGATCGAGGAAGGTAAGAAAAAATAATCCATACGAACTTTAATGCCGGGGTTGATCCCCGGCTTTTTTGTTTTCGGGATAAAGTCTAGAAAAACAACCGACAAACTTCAGAAAGCCTGCTATAACAGTGCTTTCGAGCATTTTTCTTTTCGAAAAAGACGGGTAAAAAACTCGAAAAAGTCGGGTTACGGATTTCTCTTACTATCGATATATTCAATACATAGGATTGCATTATTTGGTTGGGGGACATAAAAATGGCAATTTCTCGAAGAATAGTCTTACCATGTGCTTGCATGGCATTTGTTATGGCAGTGACATGCTGCGATAAGGCGGAAATAACTGATACTTCCGTAGCCTCAGAAGAGAGCACCACGATAACGGTAACGATACCGTCGGAAACAACGGATTATATTCCGGGCGGCGACGGATATTATTCTCTGCTTGACAGCGGAAAAGGTACGGACGTACAAGATCAAGGTTATTCTCCGGATTGTTGGGCTTATTCTTCTTTGGATGTAATGAGGATAACTAACCAGATCGCTTACGGAAATGATCTGGATCTTACAGTAAGTGAGATAAAGGAATTGACATACGGTCCCAAGGAAGAAGGCATAATGGTTGCTGAGGGAGGCCAGGCAAAGAATATAGCAGGTGGAAGCGATCAGTATATCGTCTGGGTTATGAGTAACGGATATAACGGATATACCGTTATCGAGAACCCGTCCCTTAATGAAGTTTTTGTAGATGAAAATGATGTGTATTTCAGATCAAACTGTGCTTCGATAGAGCAGATGCAGGAGATGCTGCGTAACAAAGGTGCACTTCCTGTTTACGTTAAATACGGTTCAGGCATCATCAATTATAAGGATATGGCTCTGATAAATGATGATACAAGTTATAACGAGAATAATGGTCCTCAGATCGAAGATAATTTTCTTACTCATGAAGCTTTGATAGTTGGCTGGGACGATAATTTTCCTAAGGAATACTTTGGTCAGTACGGACATCGCATGCCTTCTACCGACGGTGCATGGCTTTATAAAGAATCCTCAGGAACAACCTGGGGTGACGGCGGTTATGGCTGGATGTCATATGAATCGACTTTTACCGCAAACGGTTACATCCTGCTGTCTGATTCTTATTCCAAAGTCTTAAGTTACGACAATTCGTTAACCTATGGTTTTTCCACAGGAAGTGAGACTACAGTCGCGAACGTATTTCATGAAGGCGGAAAACTGTCAGCTGTAGGTACTTACGTGGGTATGGGCAAGGACTATTACGAGTACTTCGGCATGAACGATGATGATCATGACATCACTATCGAGATACGCGATGCCGACTTTAATGAAGTGCTGGCTACTAAGACGGCAACCTTTGATTTTGACGGTTATTATGTAGTCGAACTCGATGAACCGATCGATGTCGAAGAGTTTTCCGTTGTCATCACATATCACGGAAATGCCCCTGCAGAAGGCGAGAGCGCGGGTGAGATCAAATCAGGCGTCAACTATCTTGTTGATTCTGAAGCAGGGCAGTCCTTTGTTCTTTATAACGGCGAGTGGCTCGATCTGTCAGAAGACTCAACGGCCGAGACCCTCGAACTTGAGCAAAAGCCTAATAATGTCTGCATCAAGGCTCTTTTCACAGACTGATTGTAATTCTCGAAAACCAGTGCTATACTCCTGTTGTTGAACATGTTCAATAATAGGAGATAGACATATGGACAAAAAAGCACTTATAGTAGTAGACCTTCAGAAGGATTTTTTGTGTGATAACCGAAAACCAATGTTTTCGTACAACACCAAGGAATTGATAGCTTCCGTTAATGATTCCATAGACCGTTACCACAAAAACGGCTATGACGTCATATACATAAGGCAGGTCTACCAAAACATAGTCACAAACAGAAAGCTTATCGGATTTACGATAAAGGGAACGCCCGGGGCTGATCTTTATGACGGCCTTAGTGTGGTATCAGACCACGTTTTCGAGAAGTATTTTCCGAATACATATACATCAAAGCCTTTTCGAGAGTTTATGCAAAAGGAAGGCTATTCGGAGGTCGTTATCTGCGGACTTGATGAATGCGGCTGTGTAGGTGCTACTGCAAAGGGCGCTGTTAAGGCCGGAATGAAGGTTTGTATGAAAACAAACAGCATCGGCTCCAGATTCCCTGATAACAAAATCCAGAAGATGAGAAAGAAACTCGTTGGCATGGGAGTCGAATATATCTGATTGTTGCACTGCTCCTTGATTTTTCGCGCTAATAATAAGATAATATAGTGCTATATTTTATTATAAAGGAGCATCTCTATGAGAACAGATGGCATTAGCAAGTCTTTTGATCCGAACGAGGCAGAGCCAAGGCTTTATTCGGAATGGATGAACAAAGGATATTTTGGCGCAAAGGTAAATCCTGATAAGAAGCCTTTTTGCGTGGTGATGCCACCTCCGAATATCACGGGACAGCTCCATATGGGTCACGCTCTCGATAATACTTTGCAGGATATCCTCATCAGATATAAGAGAATGAAGGGCTTTGAGGCTTTGTGGGTTCCGGGAACAGACCATGCTTCCATTGCTACAGAGGCAAGGATCGTTGCTACGATGCGTGAAGAAGGCCTTACAAAAGAAGATATCGGAAGAGAGAAGTTCCTCGAGAGAGCATGGGATTGGAAGAAGCAGTACGGCGGTAAGATCGTAGAGCAGCTTAAGAAGCTCGGTTCTTCCTGTGACTGGTCCAGAGAGCGCTTCACAATGGATGAAGGCTGTTCTGAGGCTGTTAAAGAAGTATTCATCAAGTATTACAACGAAGGTTTGATCTACAGAGGCGAGAGGATCATCAACTGGTGTCCGCACTGCCTTACATCGATCTCCAATGCTGAGGTTGATTATGAGGATCAGGCAGGTGCTTTCTGGCACTTAAGATATCCGTTCGAGGACGGAACAGGCTATGTTGAGCTTGCTACAACAAGACCTGAGACTTTGCTCGGTGATACGGCTGTTGCTGTTAACCCTAAGGACGAGCGATATAAGGATATTATCGGAAAGAACCTCATCCTTCCTTTGGTTGGACGTAAGATCCCTGTTGTTGCAGATAACTATGTTGATATCGATTTCGGTACAGGTGTTGTTAAGATCACTCCTGCACACGACCCTAACGACTTCGAAGTAGGACTTCGCCATAATCTTGAGGTCATCAACGTAATGACTGATGATGCAAAGATCACTGAAGATTATCCTAAGTATGCCGGCATGGACAGATTCGAAGCTCGTAAGGCTATCGTTAAGGATCTCGAAGAGGGCGGATACCT
>JAGCGK010000134.1 GCA_017649645.1 Clostridiales bacterium
ATCAAGGATGATGAAATCATACTCGCCGCTTCTTAGGTTAGGAAGAAGGTCGAACACGTCGGCAGCTTCAAAACTCATTATACTCGTAAGTCCGTTGATATCGGCATTTCTTTTTGCCATCCCGACCGCCAGCTCCGACACGTCAACTGCATGAACGTGCTTGGCGCCGCCCTTCGCCGCATTGAGTGCAAAAGACCCCGTATGTGTAAAGCAGTCGAGGACCGTCTTTCCCCTCGCAATCCTGGAGATCGCTTCGCGGTTATATTTCTGGTCGAGGAAGAACCCCGTCTTCTGACCGTTTTCCACATCCACATCATACTTGATGCCGTTCTCGACGATGGTCACCACGGTCTTTTGGGGGATATCCCTGCCCTCTAACTTATAGTATCCTTTATACTCTTCAAGGCCTTCGAGCTTACGGATCGCCACGTCGTTTCTCTCGTAGACTCCGATTATGTTCTCGCCTCTTTCTTCCAGGTCTTTTACGAGAAGTTCGAAGATCCTTCCCTTGATCTTATCTATTCCTAACGAGAGGACCTGAGCCACAAGTATATCGTCAAATCTGTCGACCGTAAGTCCCGGCATCTCGTCTGCCTCGCCGAAGATCAGCCTGCAGCAGTTCGTGTCGCCTTCCTTCATTACGGTGTATCTGTAGTCGATGGCGTACTTGATCCTTCTTGCCCAGAAAGCATCATCGAATTTGTCGTTGGCGTTATTTGAGATAAGTCTTACTCTTATCTTGGAATTTCCGTTATAAAATCCGGTGCCCATGAATTTACCCGCAGATGTCATAACATCCACCAGCTCACCGTCGGTTATTCCTTCCGACGTGATCTCTATCTCGTTATCGTAGACCCAGGGGTGTCTTGATTCCCTTCTTCTTTTTCCCCTCTCGGTCAAAACAACCGATCTGTATTCTCTTTCCTGCTTCACGCGTCAGATCTCCTTACCCGCCAAAATCTCTTTGTAGTCCTTAAGATTTTTCTTAAGAAGTGTCGGAATGTCAAGTTCATACGGACACCTGGTCTTACAGATACCGCACTCGATACACGAGTCGATCTTCATCATCTCCTGCTGCCAGTGCTCCGTAAGCCAATTCTGCGACGGCGCCCTTCTTATCATCTGGCTCATCCTCGCACACTGGTTGATCGTTATATCCACCGTGCACGGCATACAATATCCGCAGCCTCTGCAAAACTCTCCCAGAAGTTCCTTTCTGTCCTTATCTATAACGGCCTTAAGCTCATCCGTCATCGTCACTTCATTCTCGAAAAAGCTCAGCCATTCATCAAGCTCCGACTGTCTTTGGATACCCCAGATAGGAAGCGCGTCATACTGACTCATAAAAGCCATGCACGCTTTGGAGTTATTAAGAAGTCCGCCGGATAATCCCTTCATGGCGATAAATCCCATATCATGCTCTTTACAGCTTTTTACAAGCTCTATGTCGCGGTCGCTGGCAAGGTAAGAAAACGGGAACTGCAAGGTTTCGTAAAGACCGCTTTTGATGATCTCCTCCGCAACGCCGATCTTATGTGCGGTAATGCCGATATGTCTGACTTTGCCCTGCTTTTTCGCGTCGACAAGGGCAAGATACAACTCGTCGTTTTCGTCATAACATCTTGGTGCACAGTGGAGCTGATATATATCTATATAGTCTGTCTTTAGATTCTTAAGAGTAGTGTCCAGATCTTCCGTAAACTTTTTCTTGTCGGAAGCCATGGTTTTCGATGAGATAAAGACTTTATCACGCATGCCCTCAAAGGCCTTGCCAACCTTATCTTCACTGTCGGAGTACGCCCTGGCGGTGTCAAAAAATCTCATGCCGCCTTCGTAGGCGTTTCTTAGAAGGCTGACCGCTTCCTCGGTGCTGACTCTCTGGATCGGGAGAGCGCCAAAAGCATTCTGCGGGACTTCGATCCCTGTCTTACCTAGTCTTACTGTTCTCATGACTGCGCCCTCCTTAAAAATATGCTTTAACTATAACACACCAATACTTAAACTTATCTTTAAACTTTTTTGACGATGCATTAACCTTCGGCCCGTAAGATGTAACCATAAAACAAAAACACCTCGGGAGGGTAAAGAAATGAAAAAGACAGCAAAGAAAGAACTCGTAATCACAGGAAAGATGATGGTAAACGCACTCGCTTTCGTAGGACTCCTTTCACTCGGATGCTTGGTATTCTTCCACTTCGGACAAAACCTCGGTGAGTTCGCAAGAGTGATCTTCGGATAATCAAAGCTATATGAAATGAGAATACGACAGGAAATGAGAAAACAAAAGGAAGCCGGCAAAGCCGGTTTTCTTTTTGTCTTAAAAAGGTTGGATTTTTGGTTTCTTCCGATTTTTTCCAACCTTAAGTTGTGTTCGAAAAATCCGAAAAAAATAAATCCAACCTAGGGTTGTATTTATTGAGGATGTGCACTAGTCAACATATTTTAGACAGCAGAAGTAAATTTTTATTCAAGCACTATACCTTTCTTTGTACTCTTTGGGAGTTAAGTAGTTTAAAGAATAGGCAGGTCTCTCTTCATTGAAGAAAACTATGTAATCATCTA
>JAGCGK010000135.1 GCA_017649645.1 Clostridiales bacterium
ACGGAACGGATACGACGGTTACCCAAGTGGTCGATATTGTCGATGCTGCCTACACCGTAACGAAGACCGATGAAGTAGGATACCATAGCGATGATATCGTCTACTACGAGGTTCTTAGGCATAAGGTCTGCTTTTCTCTCATTAAGTGCGAGTGTAAGCTTCTGAGCGTACTCAGTCTTCTTACAGTTGTCACGGATGTCTGTGATGATCTCACGGAGTACCTTACCGAGAACGCGCTCGTTGATCTTTGTATCAGCGATGTCGAAGCCCTTGAGGTCCTTCTTTGCAAAGCTGGACTCGATGAACTTCTGAGCGTCTACACGGCCGTTACCGATAACACGGAGCGGCTGCTCTGAGATCTTAACGGTATCACCAATCTTGATGATCGGATATACGTCGATATGGTCGATGCCGGAATCCTCGATCTCCTGTGCCTTATCCTTGGAGATGATCTCGTCCTTCTTGAGGAGGAGCTCACCGTCAGGAGAGATGATATCCTGAGCTGCCTTGTGTCCTGCGATTCTTGCAGCAAGGCTCAATTTCTTGTTGATCTTGTAGATACCGACTCTGGCGAGGTCGTATCTTCTTGAATCGAAGAAGAGTGCGTTCAGGTGGTTCTCTGCAGCTTCAACGCTTACAGGCTCGCCCGGACGGACTTTCTTGTAGAATTCTGCGAGGGAATCTGCTCTGTTCTTGCAGGAATCCTTCTCCATTGTGATACGGAGACCTTCCTCGTCGCCGAACATCTCGAGGATCTCTTCGTTGGAGTTAAGACCCAATGCGCGGAGGAAGATTGTGAGAGGGAACTTACGGGCACGGTCGACACGAACGCTGATAACACCGTTCTCGTCTTCCTCGAGCTCAAGCCAAGCTCCTCTGTTAGGTATGATCTGTGATGTGTATTCAAGTTTGCCGAGCTTACCGTAAGCTGTTCCGAAGTAAGCTCCCGGTGAACGGACGATCTGGCTGATGATAACTCTCTCGGCACCGTTGATGATAAACGTACCGTGGTCTGTCATGATCGGGAAATCACCTACATATGCAGGAGAATCCTTGATCTCGCCTGTCTGTGTATTACGTAAACGGAGATTGATACGCAAAGGAGCAGCATAGTTGCTGTCTTTCTCTTTACACTCATCAAGTCCGCAGATAGGGTTTTCTGCATCGAATTCCCTGTCCATGAACCAAACTTCCCACAAACCCTGTGAGTCTGTAATCGGGGAGATCTCCTGGAAAACTTCGTAGATACCTTCATTCATGAACCAGTCGTAAGAATCCTTCTGGATTTCAATGAGATTTGGTACTTCGATTACCTCGTCGATACGAGAATAGGACATACGCTCGGTCTTGCCCTGTTTGATGGAACGAACCATTAACACATCACCTCTCGAGTATTAAGCTTCAGAGACAAAGGTCTCTTAGCGGCCTTCGCTATTCACCGAAAACGCGTGCGATAGCACAAAAAATCGGTTTCGTCAAGTAAAAAGGGCATAGTTCCCCTATTACAATATGACGCATTAAAAAATTATACTCGTGAGGTCAATATATGTCAACAAAAAAATACCTCCGGGGCAAAAGTTTTTTCTTTGCTCATCGGAGGCGTTTTATTATCTTTTTCGAAAAAGACCTTATGAAGCGTAGTAAGCAAGCTTGTCTGCTACGTCATAGTTGATCTGTGGTACCCAGGATGATGTGGATGCATCAGTAACGGACCACTGGCTGGCCTTCTCAGCGATGATCTGGTTTCTGATCTCGTTCTTCCAGGACTCGCAAGCCTCGTCGAAGAAATAGATGTAGACCATTCTGTTACTGTAAGACTTGATGGCGATCATGTCACCGTGCTTTCTGTTAGGATCGAGGAGCCACTCACCGAGCTTCTTGTCGTTCTCGGAAACAGTGTCAGATGTGAACTGAGCTGTGAGAACGCCGTTAACGTATCCTGATGTAGCGATATCGTCGTAGCTCTCTGTGTTCTCCTTGACTGCCTTGATGAAGGACTCTTCATCTGTGATGGTAGCGATGAGGTCGTTAGCCTTCTTCTCTGTTTTCTCGATACCCTTGAGGAGTTCATCCTGCTCGAATTCCGTATCATTGGATCCTACGTCAACGTTGTTGAGAACGATCTTT
This sequence comes from Clostridiales bacterium, assembly GCA_017649645.1. Classification (GTDB taxonomy): domain Bacteria; phylum Bacillota; class Clostridia; order Saccharofermentanales; family Saccharofermentanaceae; genus Saccharofermentans. The sequence goes on from JAGCGK010000135.1 coordinate 2,128, forward strand.
CTGTAGGAGTAAACGAGGTCTGTAGCCTGGTAAACTCTGATAGGAAGAACTACGTAACTGCCGTTATCTGTAGTGAAGACCTCTGCCTTGCCCTGGTTATCAGCGTTAATGAGATACTGGTTCATATCTTCAGGGAATGCATTGCCTGTCATCTCAGCCTTAGTTGCACCCTCAACATATGTTGAGTTTGCCTGAACGCTGAATCCTGTAGAAGCAGCAATATCCTCACCCATCTGCTCCAAGACTGCGGAGTTAAATGTAACGGAATCACCTGCTGCGGCCTTAACAGCCTCTGCAGCTGCAACGTGGTCAGGGTAAGCTTCTTTACTGAAGTAGAACCAGTTGTAGTCCAAGTGCATGTACATATCAGGGTTCTCATCATAGATAGCCTGTACCTCTTCATCAGAAGGGATAAAAGCTGTCTGCTTCAGGTACTCCTGGTACTCCTGAGCCATAGCCTGATCCTTCATGATGTTAACGTAGATGGAAGGTGTCATACCTGAACCGTACTGAGCAGCAAGGAACTGACCTACTGTAGGGAAGTTGTTGTTCTTGGCACGGAGCTCGGCCATGTAGAGCTCGTACTCTGCATATCTGTTGGCACCGGAAACGAAGCCCGGGTCCTTCTCAGCCATAGCACATACGTAACGGATGCTGACGATCTGCTCTGCTGCGGAATCGAGCATGAGCTGGTTGTTTGTCTTACCTGTTGCTTCGTTAACAGCCTGGAGGTAAGTGTCGCTGTCCATACCGTACATTGCATACATGGAAAGGATCTGATTCTTATAATAGGTCAACTCAGGTGTATAGATCTTGCCTATTGTCTTTTCCTTACCGTCTACTGTTTCAACGATCTTAACAGCAGGAATAATTCTTGCAGGAAGACCTGTGTAGTAAACAAAGTAGCCTCCGACGATCAAAATAAGAAGTGCTATACAAACACCCAAAATCACCTTGCTCTTAGTCTTTGAGTTAAGGCCTTTGCTCACTTTCTTAGAGTTTGCCATATGTCAAACCATCCTTTTCCAAAACGTATTCTTTGCAAAAAAGCACTAACCATTATAATTCGCTGCCGGAAATAATGCAAGAAAGCTCTTTCATTTCCTTTATTACATAGGTAGGCTTAAGTTCCAATATCTCTTCTTTGGGCATCCGGCTCCATTCGACGAAGACCGAATCGACGCCCGCGTTCTGCGCTCCCAGGATGTCTCCCTTCGCGTCGCCCACGTAGATCATCTCCGAAGGCTTGATGCCGAGCTTTTTCGCGCAGTATAAGTAAGGCTCGGGATCGGGTTTGTGCTTTTTTGTGTCTTCTTTTGTCACCAGAAGATCGAAAAAGTCCGAATAACCCTTAAGGTTCAGTGTTATATCAAGGGACGTGCGCCTTTTCGCACTCATTATCCCCTGAAGAACGCCCATTTTCTTAAGGTTACGAAGTTCTTCCTCTACACCGTCGAAAAGGGGGATCATGTCCTTATGAAGAAGCTCGAGATTGATCCTTAGGTAGGATTCGAGGAGCTTATCGGCCGTTTCCTTGTCGTGCATGGCGAAGGTATCAACCAGCGGAAGCCCTATGTAGCTTCGAAGATCATCTTCGGTCCTCGGGCAGTGACCCATGACCTCTTCGTATGCCATCTGCTGATTCAGGATTATGAGCGGAACGGAATCAGCAAGCGTACCGTCAAAATCGTAAAGTACGCATTTGTACTTGAGTTTCTCATTCTTCTTTCTCGTCATCTTCCTCTTCTTCTTCA
>JAGCGK010000136.1 GCA_017649645.1 Clostridiales bacterium
ATTGGTGAGAGATCTCCTATCAATGACCCTGATGCAAGAGCTACATTCATCGGTATGTCCATGGATACAACTCGTCAGGATCTTGTTCAGGCTGTTTTCGAGGGCGTTGCATTTGCACTCAGAGATTCCTTTGAGGCTGCAAAGTCCATCGGCGTTAAGATCGAGAAGTCAGGTGTGTGTGGCGGTGGTGCCAAGAGTCCGCTCTGGAGACAGATCATTGCGGATATCCTCAACATTACTCTTGTACAGACAGAGAACGAAGAAGGTCCTGCATTGGGCGGTGCTATTCTCGCAGCAGTTGCTTGCGGCGTATATCCTTCTGTTGAAGACGCTTGCAGCAAGATCATCAAGATCGTTGCAGAGACAAAGCCGATCCCTGAGAACGTAGCTCTCTACGAGAAGCGTTATCAGGAGTTCAGCAGACTTTATCCTGCTCTCAAGGAAGTATTCAAGGCTAATGCCGAGAAATTCTGATAAAAAACTTACAGTATTAAACATAGGAGGTAACTATTCATGGTTATTTTGGACGGTAACAGTGCCGAATTCAAAAAGTACGGAAAGATAATCGATAATGTTGATTTTTCTTCTCTCGTAGCTAAGCTTGGCGAAGTTAAGATCCCTGATTCAGGTGTTGCTTATGAGCCTTCTGTCGAGCTTCTTGAGTCCGCTGATTGCTACAAGGACATCAAGAAAACATTCTACGGCGAGCTTCCGATCGAGATCGGATACTGCGCAGGACACAACAGCCTTTTGAACGCTGTTGAGTACCACAGATCTTCCGAGATCAACGTTTTCGCTACAGACGCTATCCTTATCTTGGGACTTCAGCAGGACATCGAGGACGGATTCAAGTATGATTCTTCCAAGATGGTAGCTTTCAAGTTCAAGAAGGGTCAGGCTACTGAAGTATATGCAACAACTCTTCACTATGCACCATGCGGTGTTGACGGCAACGGCTTTATGGTTGGTGTTGTTCTTCCTTACGGAACCAACTTCCCACTCGAAGGCGAGCACAAGGCAGGCGGTGAGGATCAGCTCATCACAGCTCAGAACAAGTGGCTTATCGCTCATCCTGATGCAGCCGGTGAAGCTGGACATTTCATGGGTATCTATGGCAAGAACCTTGATATCAATGAGTAATAACTAAGGTTTATAATTTTTGGAGGTAATATTTATGCAAAATCAACCTAAAGTAAAAATCGGTATCGTAGCAGTAAGTAGAGACTGTTTCCCGGAGACACTCTCCGTTGGCAGAAGACAGGCTTTGATCAAGGCTTATACAGAGAAGTACGGTGCAGATGACATCTATGAGTGCCCAATCTGTATCGTTGAATCCGAGATCCACATGCAGCAGGCTCTTGCAGACGTTAAGGCTGCAGGCTGTAACGCTCTTTGTATCTTCCTCGGTAACTTCGGTCCTGAGATCTCTGAGACAATGCTCGCTCAGCAGTGGGGAGATAAGCCTGTAATGTTCTGTGCTGCTGCAGAAGAAACACAGAATGATCTCGTTGGAGGCAGAGGAGACGCTTACTGCGGTATGCTCAATGCTTCTTACAACCTCAAGATCCGTGGCGTTAAGGCTTATATCCCTGAGTATCCTGTTGGAGACGCTGAGGATTGCGCTGACATGATCAAGGAATTCGTTCCTGTAGCTAGAGCTCTCTACGCTCTTAAGAACCTTAAGATCATTTCTTTCGGTCCACGTCCTCAGAACTTCTTCGCTTGTAACGCTCCGATCGAGCCACTCTACAGAATGGGCGTTGAGATCGAAGAGAACTCCGAGCTTGACCTTTTCGAGGCTTTCAAGAATCACGAGGGTGATTCCAGAATCCCTGCTAAGATCGCAGAGATGGAAGCAGAGCTTGGTGCAGGTAACAAGAAGCCTGAGATCCTTGAGAAGCTTGCTCAGTATGAGCTCACACTCCTTGACTGGGTTGAGGCACACAAGGGTTCCAAGGAATTCGTTTGTATCGCCGGTAAGTGCTGGCCTGCATTCCAGACACAGTTCAAGTTCGTTCCTTGCTATGTAAACAGCCGTCTTACAGGTATGGGTATCCCTGTATCCTGTGAGGTTGATATCTACGGCGCACTTTCCGAGTACATCGGTTACTGCATCTCCGAAGATACTGTTACACTCCTCGATATCAACAACTCCGTACCTAAGGATATGTACAAGGAGTCCATCGAGGGCAAGTTCGATTACAAGCACACAGATACATTCATGGGCTTCCACTGTGGTAATACATGTTCTTCCAAGCTTGCATTCTGCGAGATGAAGAACCAGATGATCATGGCTCGTGCTCTTCCTGTAGAGGTTACAAACGGTACTCTCGAGGGAGACATCGCTCCGGGCGATATCACATTCTACAGACTCCAGTCCACATCTGACGGACAGATCAGAGCTTATGTTGCTGAGGGTGAAGTACTTCCTGTTGCAACTAAGTCCTTCGGTGGTATCGGTGTATTCGCTATCCCTGAGATGGGCAGATTCTATCGTCACGTATTGATCGAGAAGAACTTCCCACATCACGGTGCTGTTGCATTCGGTCACTTCGGAAAGGCTCTCTACGAAGTATTCAAGTATTTGGGAGTATCCGATATCGGTTACAACCAGCCTGCTTGTGACAAGTATCCTTCCGAGAACCCATTTGCATAATTAAATCTGTTCAAAATGAGAAGCCTTCCTATTAATTTAGGAAGGCTCTTCTATGATAAAATTACTTTCGTTAATAAAATCAGGAGGAATTCCATGGACAACAAAGAATTACAATTAACTGCTGCCAAGGTACGTAAGGGTATCGTAACAGCTGTTCACAGCGCAAAGTCCGGTCATCCGGGTGGATCTTTGTCTGCTGCTGACATGTACACTTTCCTTTATTTTGAGCAGATGAATATCGATCCTAAGAACCCTAAGATGGAGAACAGAGACCGTTTTGTTCTTTCCAAGGGACACACAGCTCCGGGTCTTTATTCCACACTCGCTAACAGAGGTTATTTCCCAGTTGAGGAACTTACAACTCTTCGTAAGTTCGGTTCAAGACTTCAGGGTCACCCATGCATGAACGAGACACCTGGTGTTGACATGAGCTCCGGTTCTTTGGGACAGGGACTTTCTGTTGCAGTAGGTATGGCTCTTTCCGCTAAGCTTGATAACAAGGATTACCGTGTATACGCTCTTTGCGGTGACGGTGAAATCCAGGAAGGTCAGATTTGGGAAGCATCTATGTTCGCAGGTGCTCATAAGCTCAACAACCTCACAGTTATCGTTGATAACAACGGACTTCAGATCGACGGCCGTGTTGAGGATGTATGTTCCGTATATCCAATCGCTGACAAGTTCAAGGCATTCAATTTCAACGTAGTTGAGATCGACGGTCATGACTTCGATCAGATCAGAGATGCTTTCAAAAAGGCTGAGGCTTGCACAACAATGCCTACAGCTATCATCATGAAGACCACAAAGGGTAAGGGCGTTTCCTTCATGGAAGACCAGGCCGGCTGGCACGGTAAAGCCCCTAACGACGAAGAATTCGAGCAGGCAATCAAAGAGATTGATGCTGTTATCGCAGGTTTGGAGGGTTGATCATGAATATTAAGTTAAGTGACAAGAAAATTGCTACAAGAGAAAGCTACGGTAATGCACTCGCAGAACTCGGAGCTTCCTACAAAGATCTTATTGTTCTTGATGCTGACCTTGCAGGCGCTACAAAGACTTCCGTATTCAAGAAGGCTTTCCCTGAAAGACACATCGACTGCGGTATCGCTGAGTCCAACATGACAGGCATCGCTGCAGGTCTTGCTACAACAGGTAAGATCCCATTCATCTCTTCCTTCGCTATGTTCGCTGCAGGAAGAAACTTCGAGCAGGTAAGAAACTCCATCGGTTATCCTCACCTCAACGTTAAGATCGGTGCTACACACGCAGGTATCACAGTTGGTGAAGATGGTGCTTCCCACCAGTGTCTCGAGGATCTCTCTTTGATGAGAACTATCCCTGGAATGACAGTTATCGTTCCATCCGATGATATCGAGGCTAAGGCTGCTGTTAAGGCTGCTCTTGATTATGTCGGACCTGTTTACTTGAGATTCGGCCGTGCTGCAGTTCCTGTATTCAACGATTACGAGGGATACAAGTTCGAGATCGGTAAGGCTCAGGTTCTCAAGGAAGGTACAGATGTATCTTTGATCGCTAACGGCGTTATGGTTGCTGAGACACTTATCGCTGCTGAGAAGCTCGAGGCAGACGGTATCTCCTGCGAAGTAATCAACATGGCTACTATCAAGCCTATCGATAAGGATGCTATCCTTAAGACAGCTTCCAAGACAGGCAAGGTTATCACTCTCGAAGAGCACTCCATTATCGGTGGCCTCGGAAGTGCTGTAGCTGAGGTCCTCTCTGAGGAGCTTCCTACAAAGATGAAGAGAATCGGTGTTAACGATGTATTCGGTCAGTCTGCTGATGCTAAGACAATGATGAAGGAATACAAACTTGACGCAGAGGGAATTTATTCTACAATTAAAGAATGGATGAAGTAAAAAAAGAATCTAAGACTTATGTAGAATACTTGGCGGATAAGGAACTTAACGAAGAAAAGTCCCGTCCGTCAGTTGAACCAAAAGAGTTAACTAAGGGCGAGAGATCTAAAAAGTCTCTCGCCAATTTTTGGTTTTATAACAAATGGAAAGTTCTCATAGGCGCCGTAGTAGTTATCGCTTTGATATCTTTTGTGGTCTTCTTTGTACAGAACTTTAAGAAAAAAGATTTTGCTGTCGTTCTTGTAAATTCCCAGGTTACTGAGGAGTTCAACAAGGCAGTTTACGAATTTGATAATTCGGTAGTGGAAAAGGGAATAAAGGAATCCGGTTTTAAAACGGAAGTTCGAGATGCTTACAGGCACTATCTGAGAGATGATAAGACTGAAGTAGTTGACGAGAATATATCGGGAAGTATCCAGCGTTTAAGTCAGGAATTCATGCAAGGTCTTGTCGATGTCCTTGTAGTCAATACCAGATGTGCTGACGAATATAACAACAGTAACGGCATTTTGCCGATCGATGAAGTCCTGACAACAGATGAACTGGCTGATATTGGAGAAGACATGCTCTATTATATCGACGGTAAACCCATGGGAATAAAAGTCGAGGCTTCTTCTTTCCTTAAAGATCATCTGTATTACAGGGACGGTGATGACTATATCATCGTTGTTTCAAAGTTTTCGAAAAACACGGAACTCAACAGAGAGTTTATACTCTTCATGCTGGCTTATTGATTCTGGGCTGCATCGCGCTCAGGCTTTGGCTTCTCGATCTTGAAGGCTCTGTTGATGAAAAATCCGAAAAGCCAGCTGTCAAATGCAAATCCAACAAATATATAAAGAGAAAAGATGACGACACCAAGTACAGGTATCAGGTCGATCAGAAGATACTTAAGTACATAACTTGCTATTACGAAGATGGTAACAGGGATGTTTCCTATGCTGAGGAGCAGACTGTCCTTGATCATCTTTGAGAGCTTGTTTTCGAAAAGGGATATCATAGGAAATATATAAACAAGTATAGATGCCATTATTACCAAAAGCGCAATGATCGGATACTGAAGCCATTTATAAGCTGAATCTAACTTTGTATATACGATATATATATTACCGCACCAGATTGCAGCGATTATCATAGCCGGAACAAAGACCAAAGTGGATTGTTTGAAATTCTCTTTAAAATATCTGAAGTAATCCTTTATTACAAAAGGATCATTGCCCATATGGACCTCAAACGTGATCCTGTATAGGGCGGAAATAGATGCTCCGATAGTGAAAATCGGTAATGATGTTAAAAGAAATAAGAAATTTGCTATTATAAGAGTACCCAGTCCTGCAAGGAATCGCATAGCGACACTAGTCCGGCTGAAAAAGTTGCTCATTATATAAACCTCCATGAATATGTACAAATTTAATGACAATTGAACAAAATGGGGCGGTCGAATTTGTACAGTTGGTAGAATTATACAGTTTTCACATAACCTTATCAATCGCGAAACGTTTCGATGATTGAAAATTACAATAATTGCTACGAAAATAGGGGTCAATAGCAATAATTGTAAAGAAAGATAGCACTTATATGGGTAATATGTAGATGTAATTACAAAAAACAGGCCTAGTTTTCATCAAAATTAACAATAACGGAGGTTATTATGAAAAAAGTAATTGCTAGTGCACTTTGCCTTACAATGGCTGCAGCTATGTTTGCTGGCTGCTCCAAGTCATCTTCCAAGGCAAAGGGAGAGATCAATCTGTACACATTTACAGATGAGGTTGTTAAGATGTCTGAGAAGTACAAGGAATTGCACCCAGATTTCGGTTACGACTTCAAGGTTACTCAGATCGCTACAGACGGTGGTGGATATCAGCAGGCTCTTGACGCAGCTCTCGCAGCTGGCGGCGCTGACGCTCCTGACATCTACGCAGCAGAGGCTGCTTTCGTACTTAAGTACGCACAGGGCGCTGCTTCTGAGTTTGCAGCTCCATACGAAGATCTCGGTATCGATGTAAATGCTAAGATCAAGGAAGCTGGTATCGCTCAGTACACAGTTGAGATCGGAACAAGACCTTCTGATGGTAAGGTAGTAGGTCTTGGATATCAGGCTACTGGTGGATGTATGATCTACAGAGCTGATATCGCTCAGGAAGTATTCGGTACAGATGATCCTGCAGCTATCAAGGACGTTGTTGGTGGCGGTTCCGGTAACTGGGATAAGTTCTGGGAAGCAGCTGAGCAGCTCAAGGCTAAGGGCTACGGTATCGTTTCCGGTGACGGTGATATCTGGCACTCAGTAGAGAACTCTTCTTCTTCCGGTTGGATCAAAGATGGTAAGCTCAACATCGCTCCAGAGCGTGAGGCATTCATGGATATGTCCAAGAAGCTCAAGGACAATGATTACCACAATGATACACAGGACTGGCAGGAAGGCTGGTATGCTGATATGAACGGTACAGGACCTAAGGGCGTATTCGCATTCTTCGGACCTGCATGGCTTATCAACTACACACTCGGTGAGCACGGTGCTGATCAGGCTGGTAACTATCGTGTTACAGAGCCACCGGTAGGCTTCTTCTGGGGCGGCACATGGATTCTCGCTTCTAAGTATGCAGCAGAGGCTTCTGATGAGAAGAAGGCTGCTATCGCAGATTTCATCACATGGATCACTCTTGATACTTCTGACGAAGGTCTCCAGTATCTCTGGGCTAATGGTAAGATGAACGAGAACGGCACAAAGGACTGCGTTGCTTCTTCTGTAGTAATGGATAAGTCCGATGGAAAGTCTGACTTCTTGGGCGGACAGAACATGTTTGAGTACTTCGTACCTGCAAATGCTGGTGCTAACGGTAAGTGCCTCACAGAGTCTGACGAGAACATCAACACCATTTGGCGTGATCAGGTAAGACAGTACACAGCTGGTGAGAAGAGCAAGGAGCAGGCTCTTGAAGACTTCAAGAGTGCTGTAAACGAGCAGCTTGGTATCCCTTCATAATTGATGAAATTTAACAATTAATTTCTTCATACCTTAAGATTTGAGGGCGGATAAATGATATTTGCCGCCCTCATTTCTTTACTAAAAACTTACGAGGGAGGAAAACGGATTGTGAATAAGAAGAAGTCGGTTAATTACGCCAAGTTCGGCTATATTTTCTCTATCCCTTTTGTTGTCGCATATCTGATATTCCAGTTATACCCCGTACTTTATACCGTAGTTATCGGTTTTACCGACTTAGAGGGTTTGACGACGCCTGTTTCTAGCATGCATATCTTGTCAAATCCTTTTCAGAATTTTATCGATATTCTAAAGGGTTCCGGTGCGGGTTCTTTTAGATTGTGTTTATTCAACACAGTTGTCATGTGGGTTTGCAACTTTATTCCACAGATTGCTTTGGCTTTGTTGCTTACCGCATGGTTTACAGATGACAGAAGTAAGATCAAGGGTCAGGGTCTGTTCAAGGTATTGTTCTATTTGCCGAACATTATCACAGCTGCTTCAGTAGCTATCTTGTTCCAGGCTTTCCTTTCATATCCTATCGGACCTTTGAACTCTATCCGTGCATCTATCTTAAATACATTTTCCAGTAATTTCGACGGTAAGGGCTACAATTTCTTGAATAATAAGGCTTTTACTCGTGGAGTTGTATCATTCATTCAGTTCTGGATGTGGTATGGTAACACAATGGTTCTCTTGATCGCAGGTGTTATCGGTATCGATCCTGCTATCTTCGAGGCAGCACAGATCGATGGTGCAAGCAGAACACAGACGTTCTTCAAGATTACAATTCCTTGTATCAGAACGATCTTGCTCTATGTATTGGTTACAAGTATGATCGGTGGTCTCAATATGTTCGATATCCCACACCTTCTCAACAGAGGTGGTCCGGATGGAGCAACAACAACTACCGCCGTATATATTTATAAACAAGCTTTCCAAAATCCGAGATATCAGTACAACAAGGCTGCAGCAGCAAGTATCATCATGTTCGTTATCATCATGATCTTGACTCTTTGCCTGTTCTATATCTTGAGAGATAAGGATGAGGAAGAGCTTAAGAAACTTAGAAAGAAGGAAAGGAAGGCTCTGAAACATCAGGCATGATGTTAGGGTTTAAGGTGTAAAAAATGAGTTCACAATCATTATCAAAATCCAGAGATTCTTTTCTGATTAAAGTTGTAGTTTATGTTGTATGTATTATCCTTGCGATAATAAGCATTATGCCTTTCTGGATAATGTTGGTAAATGCAACAAGAAATTCTGAGCAGATTTCTTCTCACCCTATTTCGCTTATTCCGTCATCGCACTTGATAGACAATAAGAATGTCTTCGAAAAGAAGCCTTCTTTCCAGCCGGTAACAGGTTTTATCAACTCCTTTATCGTATCTACAGGTGCTACTGTTTGTGCTTTGTATTTCTCATCTTTGACTGCATATGCACTTTCAGCTTATGAGTGGAAGTTAAGAGATGGATTCTTCAAATTCATCATGGGTGTTATGATGATCCCTGCACAGTGTACTATGATCGGTTTCTTTAAGATGATCTATTCACTTCATCTTACAAACAACCTCTTGATACTTATCATTCCTGCAGTTGCTTCACCGGCAGTCGTATTCTTTATGCGACAATACCTACAATCTTCTCTATCGATGGAGATCGTACAATCTGCTCGAATTGATGGTGCGGGCGAGTTCAGAACGTTTAACAGTATCGTTCTGCCGATTATGAAACCAGCTTTGGCTACTCAGGCTATCTTCATTTATGTTGGTACCTGGAACGAACTTTTCAGACCTTTGGTTATTCTTACTGAGGGAACTAAAAAGACAATGCCTATCATGGTATCTCTCTTGAACGGAGATATCTACCGAGTTGAGTATGGTGCTATCTATCTTGGTCTTGCGATCACGATATTGCCACTTATCGTTGTATACATTGTACTTTCTAAGTACATCGTATCCGGTGTTTCACTTGGTGCTGTTAAGTAATTAGATACTTATGATCGAAAGAATAAAGGACCGTTTTAAACGGTCCTTTTTTTATTGCTCCAAATTTGGAAGTTGATTCTTACGTTTTAGCTTGTTCCTATATGCTGAAGGTGAACAGGAAACTATCTTTTGGAAGCTTCTGCAGAAAGTGGTCAGATTATTAAAACCTGTCTGGAATGCTATATCCGTTATTGAAAGATCGTCATCTCCAAGAAGGGATTTAGCTGCCTGGATCCTTCTTCTGGAAAGATAATCATAGAATGTTGAATCCGTATACTCCTTGAAAAGCCTTGAGAAATGGAACTTTGAAAATCCTACGAAGGAAGCGGCATAATCAAGTGTAATATCATCCATGTAGTGAGTATTGATGTAGTTGATCAAACTCTTGAACTTGATGTATGTTTCTCTCTGCTTTGTATCTATAATGCAGATAGGCTCGGATTTTGCATAAGATCTTGCAAGTGTTCCAAGTATTGCCAAAAGGTGAGAGTAGATGCTCATTTCTAAAACTATATCGTCATAGAGAAAGTACAGATCGTTGATCTTCATAAAGTGGTCGAAGATCTGTGAATAGATCTCAGGATACGTGGCAGGATTAACCAGTCTCGGCTCATTTATAAACTCTTCAAGATCCCTGTAATCGAAGAACTTAGAGATAAAATCGATATTGAACAGATAGATAAATCTCGAGCCTTCATAATCACATTCGATCTCATGAAGGATTCCCGGCGGTATAAAAAGGATATCACCCATATTAAGATCGAATTTACGACCGTTGGCGATATACTTATAACCATTTTCCATAGGGATAACGATCTCGATAGCATCGTGTTTGTGGAGAGGATAACCCTCGACCTGATTGTTGTACCAGATACGCATATTTGTTTGTGGCACAAAATCAACTGCTTCGTCATTTCCTATGACAGTTCTTGTCAGGAATTGACGGATCGGCTGCAAATAATTTGCAGGCGTCTCATTTTTATTTTTCATAACCTAAAACCTCACATAGCCCTAAATAAAAGAGATTTTAGATAATTATAAACACACGTACTTGAGACTTCAACAAAAAAACCGCAATTTTTGTAAAACTTTCTACATTTTTTGTAAGTAATTGAAATCAAAAGATTGTAAAATAACTATGATTAAGCATTTAGGGGAAAGTATATGGTCAGAGAAGAAGCTAGAAAAAAAGCAACAATCCTTGTATCTAAGATGTCTTTGGAAGAAGCCGCTTCCCAACTTAGATATGACGCGCCCGCAATCGACAGATTGGGCATTCCGGAGTACAACTGGTGGAATGAATGCCTTCATGGTGTAGCAAGAGCAGGAACAGCAACAATGTTCCCGCAGGCTATCGGATTGGGAGCAACATTTGATAAAGAACTTATGACTGAGATCGGTGAAGTTATCTCTACCGAGGCTCGTGCAAAATATAACGAATCTGTCAAAAACAATGACAGAGATATCTATAAGGGACTTACTTTCTGGACTCCTAACGTTAATCTTTTCAGAGATCCGCGTTGGGGAAGAGGACAGGAAACTTACGGAGAAGATCCTATTCTTATCTCTCAGCTTGCTGTTCCTTTTATCAAAGCACTTCAGGGAAATTATGACGAGGATCATTTTATGAAGATCGCTGCGTGTGCCAAGCACTTTGCAGTTCATTCGGGTCCTGAAGATATGCGTCACTTTTTCGATGCGAAAGTATCCTTGAAGGATATGTGGGAAACTTATCTTCCTCAGTTCCGAGCTTGTGTAAGGGATGCAAAAGTTGAGTCTGTTATGGGTGCATATAACAGAACAAACGGAGAACCTTGTAATGCTAATAAGTACCTCATGCAGGATGTTTTGAAGGGCATGTGGAAATTCGAAGGACATTATGTATCCGATTGCTGGGCAATAAAGGATTTCCATGAGAATCATAAGGTTACCAATACTCCTGAAGAAAGTGTAAAGCTTGCTTTGGAGATGGGCTGTGACCTTAACTGCGGATGTACTTACCAGAAGATCATGAATGCCTATGAGCAGGGTCTTGTAAGCGAGGAGATGATCAGAAATGCAGCTATCAATCTCTTTACAACGAGATATATGCTCGGAATGTTTGATAAGACCGAGTATGATGATATTCCTTATAACGTCGTTGAGTGTAAGGAACATCTGAAGGTTGCAAGAAGAGCAACTGAAGAAAGTATCGTCCTTCTCAAAAATGACGGAATCCTTCCTCTTAAGAAAGAAGAGGTTAAGACTATCGGTGTAATAGGACCTAATGCAGACAGTGTCCGTGCGTTGATCGGTAACTACTACGGAACAAGTTCCAGAAATACAACGATCCTTCGCGGTATCCAGGATGCATGCGGTGATGATATAAGAGTTCTTTATTCAGAGGGTTGCGATCTTGCAATGACAAAACCTGATATGCTGTCGCGTGAGTATAACAGGCTCTCTGAAGCAATAACCGTTGCCAGGAATTCTGATGTCGTTGTTCTTTGTATCGGCCTTAACGAAACTTTGGAAGGCGAAGAGGGCGACCAGGGTAACATGTACGCATCAGGCGATAAGAAAGATCTGGAGTTCCCTGAGCCTCAGAGACGACTGATAAGAGAGATAGAGAAGACCGGAGTTCCGTTTATTGTTTGTGTGATGGCAGGATCAGCCATGAGCATGCTCGATTTCTGCGATGAGGCATCGGCTATATTCCAGCTTTGGTATCCGGGTCCGCAGGGCGGTGATGTTCTGGCAGATATGCTTTTCGGAAAGGTGAATCCTTCAGGAAAGCTTCCTGTAACGTTTTATATGGATCTCGAGGATTTCCCGGAGTTTACGGATTATTCCATGAAGGGAAGAACATACAGATTCCTGGAAAAGAAGCCGATGTATCCGTTCGGATACGGCCTTAACTATGGTGATACCAAGGTTGAGGGTGCTGCACTGTTGAGTGTCGGCGATTTTGAATTGTTCAAGAAAAAGGGTGTGGAGATCGAAGTTATCGTAAGTAACGGTAACGAGGTCGAGACTGAAGAGGTCCTTCAGGTCTACGTGATCGTAGACAGCCCGTATGAGGTCAGAAATCCGAAGTTGGTATCCTTTGACAGGATCAAGCTCGCGGGAAACGAGATCAAGAGCTTAAAGCTCGAAATACCGTGGAGAGCTTTTACGACCATAGATAATGACGGCAATATCAATTACGAAGGTAAGAGCGCCAATATCTATATCGGATTTAACGGTCCGGGAGCAAGAAGCTTCAGCCTGACCGGAAAGAAAAATGCGACTATAATTGTTTAACTGGGGGGAATAACATGATTAAGACTGAGCTGACGCCAAGTGGAATGACACTTTACACATTGGTGAACGACAACGGAATGGAAGTTGAGCTTATCGAGCTCGGAGCTACCATCGTAAGCATCAAGATCCCGACAAAGGACGGGAAGAAGATCGATGTCGTATTGGGTTATGATGATCTGAATAAGTATAAGGAGAATCCGTGCTTCTTCGGAAGCTGTGTCGGTCCTATCGCCAACAGAACTGCAGGCGCTACGTTCATGATCGGCAGCAATAAGTATACTTTGCCTGTTAATGAGGGAAAGAATAATCTTCATACGGATTTCAATAACGGACTTCATAAGAGAATGTTCAGTCCTGTTATCGATTTCATCAAGAATCAGGTGTGCTTTACATTGAAGCTTGATGATATGGAGTACGGACTTCCGGGTAACCGTGAATTCGGAGTTGCTTATAGTCTTACAGATGATAATACTCTTGAGATCGAGTACACGATGAGTACTGATAAGAAGACGGCTATCAATCCGACTAACCATACATATTTCAATCTCGGAGGCCATGACAGTGGTTCCGTACTGAATGATGAAGTTAAGATCTATTCTGATTTCTATACTCCTGTTTCCGCTGATCTTATCCCTAAGGAGATCGTTCCTGTAAAGGGTACACCGTTTGATTTTACTGATTTCAAGAAGGTTGGAAAGAATATAAGTGATGACGATCAGCAGCTCGCATATGGCGGCGGATACGATCATAACTATATCCTTGCTCAGAATAAGACGGCAGTAGCTTACGTTAGAAATGCTGATACAGGTATCCAGATGGAGGTCTATACAGATCTTCCTGCTATGCAGTTCTATACGGGAAACAACATTGGTACGATCGTCGGAAAGAATAATGAGATCTATAAGAGGAACTTCGGTCTTTGCATGGAGACACAGTATGTTCCGAACTCTTTGAATGATGAGAGATTCGACAGCCCGATATTAAGTGCAGGCGAAGAATTCTACAGCAAGACGGGATACCATTTCATTTTTTAATCTTTTTCGATAAACAGAGTCAAAAAAGCACAAGAAAGAATGTGCTTTTGCCTATTGCGGCATTTTGCGATTAAGACTATAATCGCAATATTATACATAGGCAGGAGGTTTCATATGGCCAAAATTACTATTAATGATGACTTGTGCAAAGGCTGTGGTCTTTGTGTCGGTGCCTGTCCTAAGAAGATTCTCGAGCTTGAAAAGTCTCGTTTGAACGCTAAGGGTTATCACCCTGTTCATAACGTAGATATGGATTCCTGTATCGGCTGCGCTTTCTGTGCAGTTCAGTGTCCTGATTCGGCAATTACAGTAGAAAGATAAGAGGAGATCTTAAAATGGCACAAAAAAGAGTCTTAATGAAGGGTAATGAGGTTATTGCAGAAGCCGCAATTCGTGCGGGCTGCAGAAATTACTTCGGTTATCCGATCACACCGCAGACTGAGGTCATGCACTACATGGCTAAGAAAATGGTTCAGATTGGCGGTAATTTTGTACAGGCAGAAAGTGAAGTTTCAGCTATCAACATGGTTTACGGTGCCGCTTCAGCAGGCGCCAGAGTAATGACATCTTCGTCATCTCCGGGAATCTCACTTAAGCAGGAGGGTATCTCCTATATTGCCGGTGCAGAACTTCCTGCAGTTGTAGTTAACATCGTAAGAGCCGGCCCGGGTCTCGGCGGTATTCAGCCTGCACAGGGTGACTACTTCCAGGCAACAAAGGGTGGCGGACACGGTGACTACAGAAATCTGGTTATCGCACCTGCTTCAGTTCAGGAGCTCTATGAGCTTACAGTTGAGGCATTTAACCTTGCAGATAAATACAGAATGCTCGTTATGATCCTTGGTGACGGTACTTTGGGTCAGATGATGGAGCCTGTAGCTTTCAGAGATGAGGAGCCGGTCGTTAATTACGAGAAGCCATGGGCTTGTACAGGCAGAGGCGATCGTAAGGAGCACAACACCATCACTTCTATCTATATCGATCCGGACGTTCTCGAGAAGAAGAACCTTGAGCTTCAGGAGAAGTACAAGGTTGTTGAGGAGAACGAGGTTCGTTACGAGGCAATCGGTCTTGAGGATGCTGAGATCGTTATCACAGCTTTCTCAACATGTTCACGTATCAGCAAGAACGTAATAAGACAGGCAGCTGAGATGGGTATCAAGGTCGGTATGATCAGACCTATCACACTCTGGCCATTCCCGAGCAAGATCATTGCTGAGACAGCAGCTAAGTCCAACGTTAAGGCTTTCCTCGATGTTGAGCTTAACGCAGGTCAGATGGTCGAGGATGTTCGCCTTGCTGTTAACGGTCAGAAGCCTGTTTACTTCCACGGAAGAATGGGCGGTAACTTGCCTACACAGAAAGAAATTCTCGATAAGATCGTCGAGATCCACAAGGGAGGTAACGTATAATGGCTATTGTATTTCAACCTACTGAAGGTTTGACCAAAAAGCCTTTGCATTATTGCCCGGGCTGTAACCACGGTATCATTCACAGGATCATTGCTGAGACAATGGTAGAGATGGGCATCCTCAACGATGCTATCGGTGTTGCTTCCGTTGGTTGTACTTATAACAGTTATGAATATTTCTCATGTGACATGGTACAGGCTGCCCACGGTCGTGCACCGGCAGTTGCTACAGGTATCAAGCGTACACATAAGGATAAGGTAGTCTTCACATATCAAGGTGACGGTGACCTCGCTTCCATCGGTACAGCTGAGATCATCCACGCTGCTGCAAGAGGAGAGAAGATCTGCGCATTCTTCGTAAACAACGCTGTTTACGGTATGACATCCGGTCAGATGGCTCCTACAACACTTTTGGGTCAGGTAACAACAACTTCACCATTCGGTCGTGATGCTTCCTATCAGGGTTATCCGATCAACGTATCTGAGCTTATCTCTCAGCTTACAGGTGCTGTTTATGTTGAGCGTGTATGCCTCACAGATTATAAGAATATCATGAATGCTAAGAAGGCTATCAAGAAGGCTTTCGAGGTTCAGATGAGCGGCAAGGGCTTCGCATTTGTTGAGTTCCTTTCCACATGTCCTACTAACTGGGGTAAAGATCCTCTTGATGCTATGGAGTGGCTCAAGGAGAAGATGATCCCTCAGTATCCTCTCGGATGTTTTAAGGACACAACAAACGAGGAGGTGAAAGCATGATCGATTTTTCCGTTATTCTCGCAGGTTTCGGCGGACAGGGTATCTTGTCTGCAGGTAAGATGGCTGCAGAGGCTGCTCTTTTTGAGGGTAAGGAAGTTTCATGGTTCCCTTCATACGGACCTGAGATGCGTGGTGGTACGGCTAACTGTTCAGTAGTTATTTCTGATGAGCCGATCGGTTCACCTGTAATCAACGATGCAGATGTAGTTATCTGCTTGAATCAGCCTTCCATGGAGAAGTTTGAATCTCAGATCAAGCCAGGCGGAATCCTGATCATTGACTCTTCTTTGATCCACATCCAGCCTACAAGAACAGATATCAAGTTTATTGCTATGCCTGCTTCTGATATCGCTTCAGAACTCGGTAACATGCAGTTTGCTACGATCTCTATGCTTGGCTGTCTTTCAGCTGCTACAAGTTGTTTCTCACGTGATTCTTTCGAGTCTTCCTTGAAAGAAGTTCTTCCTGAGAGACATCACAATAAGATCCCTGGAAACCTTAATGCTTTCGATAAAGGTGCATCTTACGCTAAGTGATTCTTTTTAAAGAAATAAGTAAACCTCCTCGAGGATCATCCTTGAGGAGGTTTTTTATTGAGGAAAAATAATCAATGAAGATACTACTTCTTCTTTTCAGGGAGCTGGAGCAGAAGCTCTGTGATTATGTTCTGCGATCCAGTCTCGAGTTTCCTGTATGATTCGATCATCTCAAATTCGATAGAGCTTATAGCGTAGTTAGGGTCTTTGCCCTGAGGAGTATGACCTATAAGATAATCCACGCTCACTTTGAAGGTGTCAGCAAGCTTCATAAGCGTTTCGAGATCAGGTTCGTTTTTGCCGGTCTCGTATTTCTGTATGGCTTGTTGAGAAACACCTATGACAGATGCCAGGTTTTGTTGAGTTAGACCTTTGGATTCTCTTAAGATTCGTAGATTGATCAGCATAAGAATACCTCCTTATACTAATGATTGTCTGCTATAATTGTTACTACAAACGATAGTAAATCAAAACTTTTTTATAGTCAATGAATTATATGTAAAGTTGCACAAAAACAAAAGCTTAAAATAAAAGTTTTTTGTAATTTTGGTGGAAAGAAATAGGTCGTTAAGGTATAATAACTAAATGAGAAACATGTTGGAGGTCTTTGATGGAACAAGCTTATTTGTTTAATCGAGGGGAGGATTATATGTCATACAACCTGCTGGGTTCTCGTCCGATTTCGGACAAGGACGGTAACGCAGGTTATTTATTCCGAGTATGGGCACCTAAAGCTAAAGCGGTAAGTGTTATCGGAGATTTTAATGACTGGACCGGAGATGCAGATCCTATGTATAGGGTTGGTGATACCGGTATTTGGGAGTGCACTGTTATAGGTGCTTCTCAGTGGGATCGATATAAGTATCATGTCTTGGGAGCTGATTCCAGGATCTATGATAAGGTTGATCCGTTCGCTAGACATTTTGAGACGAGGCCTAATAATGCTTCGATCCTTTATGATCCTAATGACTATAAATGGAATGATGAGAAATACTGTAAGAACAGGAAGGATGCACTTACTCCTCAACCTGTGAATATCTATGAACTCCATCTGGGTTCGTGGAGAAGACATCCCGATGGTAATTTTTTCTCTTACAGAGAGATCGCTTTAGACCTTTCTGATTATTGTAAGAGAATGCATTATACACATGTTGAATTGATGCCTGTCATGGAACATCCGCTTGATGCTTCATGGGGATATCAGATAACAGGTTATTATGGTGTTACGAGCAGATTCGGTACACCGGCTGACTTTAAGTACCTTGTTGATGTTATGCACCAGAACGGTATTGGTGTGATCCTTGACTGGGTACCTGCACATTTCCCTAAGAATATGGAGGGTCTTGTCAGATTTGACGGTACCCCTTGTTATGAATATAGTGACCCGAGGATCGGTGAACACCGTGAATGGGGCACTTATGTTTTCGATTATTCTAAGAATGAGGTTATCTCTTTCCTTATTTCCAATGCAGTTTATTGGGTAGATGAATTCCATGTAGACGGATTAAGGATCGATGCCGTAAGTTCTATGATCTACAGAGACTACGGAAGGACACAGTATATTCCGAATAAGTTCGGTGGTAATGTCAACCTTGAGGTAGTCGAGTTTTTTAAGAGACTTAACGGAACAATGAGGTATAAGTATCCTCACGTTATGATGATCGCTGAAGAGTCAACAGCTTTCCCTAAGGTATCTCATCCTGTAGAGGACGGCGGACTTGGATTTACTCATAAGTGGAACATGGGCTGGATGCACGATACGCTTGATTATTTCTCAACGGATTCGTATGCGAGAGGATGGCATCATGATCAGTTCTGTTTCTCTATGGATTATGCATTCAGCGAGAACTTTGTATTGTCACTTTCACATGATGAGGTAGTTCACGGTAAGTGTTCTCTTATTGATAAGATGCCTGGCGATACATGGAGAAAGTTTGCTAATCTCAGGACATTATTCCTATACCAGATGAGCCATCCTGGAGCTAAGCTCAACTTTATGGGAGCTGAGTTCGGTCAGTTTATCGAATGGCGTTTCTATGAGGAACTCGAGTGGTTCATGCTTGATTACGAATCACACAGATTGTTGCAGGAGTTCTGTTCAACTTTGAACAAGTTCTATATCGAACATCCGCAGATGTGGCTTGATGATCATTCATGGAGCGGATTCGGATGGGTTGATATCAAGGACACTTTGAATAATGTCTTTATCTACAAGAGATCTTCACCGAAGGAAGAAGAGAAGGATATCTATGTTGCACTTAACATGGTTCCTCAGCCTTTGGAAGGATATAAGATCCCTGTTTACGAGAAAGGAATATATAAGATCGTTCTGAATACGGATGACATGATGTTCGGTGGTAGCGGATATCCTACAGATACCGATATGAACGGTTGTGTTGTTGCAGTAGATGAACCATATAACGGATTGCCGTATCACATAAAGATCAATCTTCCGCCACTTGCGGGAATCTACTTTATGAAGGTCGGCGATCCTAAGGTCAAGAAGACGGTAGCTAAGAAGACGACTTCTGCTAAAAAGACCACAGCGGGCAAGAAGCCAACTGCAGCTAAGAAACCAGCTGAGAAGCCTGCTAAAAAGACAACGACTAAGACAAAGACTACTAAGAAGTAAGATAAACGAGGAGGTATGACAGATGGCAAAAGCTGAAACCGTAGCAATGATACTGGCCGGTGGACAGGGATCCAGACTTGGTGTTCTTACTAAGAAGATCGCGAAGCCTGCTGTTCCTTTCGGAAGCAGATACAGGATCATTGATTTTCCATTGTCAAATTGTGTATATTCAGGAATTGAGAGAGTTGGTGTGTTATCACAGTATCAACCTCTTGCCCTTAA
>JAGCGK010000015.1 GCA_017649645.1 Clostridiales bacterium
CATCGCACAAAGTCTGCGGATTGATGCATATCCTTTGAACCCCGATCTCCTTCATCGCAAAAAGCTTCCCGTCCGTTATCGTATCAGGCCTTCCCGCCTCCACGGTGATCTCGGTCTTCTCATCGATCGGCATATATTTTATAATGGCCTTCATGACCTTGGAAAAATCCGTATCCTCGAAAACAGTCGGCGTTCCGCCTCCCACATATAAAGACGCCAGCTTTCTGATCCTCGGACCCACATAAGCTATCTCATCCTTAAGCGCCTCAGCATATTCCCCAAGTCTTCCCAGATGATGACTTATCTCCTCTGAAACGAACGAACAATATGCACATCTTGAAGGACAGAACGGCACTCCGATATAAACATTCATGGAATCTTCATCGGTCAATCCGAGAACCTTCTCCTCGTTGTCTTTTGTCGTGATGCAAAGCTTAGCCTTATCAGGCCTTACCATATAATCGGATATCAGCTTTTCGGCCGTTCCCACTTCCTTTGCGACAACCGTCGGTCTTATGCCCGTAAGGCTTCCCCACGGAAACTTTTTGCCGGTCTTTTTCGATAAGAGGAAATATAATTGGCGCTTGATATCGCGCTTTGTCTCGATACTTTCAGGAAAACGTCCGGCGAGAGTCTTTTCCCAGAGATCCTTTTCACCCTCGACATATGTGACCACGCCGTCACCTGCTTCGCTAATTATGCGAAGGTCATCTTCCGACTTGCTAAAGACACGGTGAGCCTCACGATCTTCTTTCACATTTCCGAAAAAAAGCCGAAGCACATCGCTGATTCCGTAAAATCCGTCATGTCCTATGAGCCTTACTTCGATCATTGGTTGATCTCCGGCATGATGTACTTATAGAAGAACTCCACGTAGATATTGCTGTCCACGGTATATGTCTCGGTTCCGCCCTCCTGGCCGTTTGCCTCAAGGTACGTATTATTCGTCGCCTCGGAAACTTCGCCCACCTTCTGGGCCAATTTGGTCATCTCCTTGGATTCCCAATACTTGTCGCTGGCATTGATATCTTTGATCAGCATCCTGAAATTCGGATCATACGCGAACTGATCATAATTATCCAGGATATTCGCTATACTCGTAAAGATCCAGAAATAACCGGCATACCTGAAATCCGCACGGTCAGACATAATGCAGCAGATAACCGATATGAAATTGGCATCTCCTTCCTTGGCGTAGCCCTTGGCATGTATCATCTCATGACAGATCGTTATCGGCAGATCATACGTACACGTATAATCCACATTGATATTGGACTCACCCAGGACCGGATCATAAAGTCCCACGATATTCGTGTAACTCCAGTATGAGCTCAACATTACCGGCTTCGATCTGATGAACGTGTCGCTCAGACCGAAATCAAACTTATCATCAACCGCATTGATTAACATATTGGCATGAAATACCGATTCCGGGAAACTCGTCATCATGTGTGATACTCCGTTATAATCTTCTCCCAGCTGGCTTCGAGCCGCTATCGCGCCCTGATAAGCCCACATCTCGACCGCGTAAAGATCACCGATCTCTCTTTCCTTGATCTCGAGCCCGAGCCTTCTCGCGGACGTATCACGCTTATAGTTAAGGCCGTGCATCAACTGGAACGATCCGTAGATCAAAAGAACCGCTGCCAGGATCACGCACAGCGCCCTGTACAAGAACTTAAGAAATCTCTTCCTTATGATGCTTCTGACCAGACACACAAAAAAGCACACGACGATCACGATTCCCGCAATAGTTCCGACTACCGCCAGAAGCTCCGTGATCGAGAACATGAATATGTTAGAGAAACAATTTCCGAGATAAGCCACTTTCGGGAAAATATGGACCGAGTAATAATTCGCCACGCTTCTCGTATAAAGCGGTGAATTCGGAACAAAGTAAACAGCCGCTATCACACCCGCCATCACGATCGGGAACAGGATCATCAAGATAACGCCAAGCACCCTGTGTCTTTCCGAAAAAGGTCGCTTATAATCTCTTATCATATCTTCTTCACCAGAAATTCAATGGCATAGCAAAGACCTAAGACCAACGGCTGATGCACAAGATATATGATCAGCGAGTGCCTTCCCATAAATTCAAACGGCCTCGAGATCTTATGAACAACACTCGGAGCATTCTTAAACAAAGTCTCCTTGCTGCTGTAGCATGTTCTTCCCACAACTGCTCCCAAAAGGAAAACACCGATCCACGGGAACAATGGCATATAATCGCCCATGAACGGAGTGTTCGGACCCGTAATGCCGAACGGTATCAAAAGATTCGTCTCCATTCCCTCAAATCTGTCGATCTGCATACCAACCTGAGTTGCATAAAGACCCAGAAAAGCGATCAGGACATTCATAAGTCTTGGAGAAGCCTTGGTCTTCTGCTCGATCAATGAGATCAGCGAATACACAAGAATGCTCACTGCCAGCATATGAAGCACATTGAAGATAATGAAACAATCAATGCCCATCTTATAAGTGGCAATATATGTCGCAAATGTGATAAACAAGGCAACGCCCAAAAGCTTTATGCCTCTGAAGATATTATTTTTCGAAAAAGAGCAGCATATACCTGATATGCCGACAAAAATGCAGAGGAAAAACGGCTCAATAAAAGTCCAAAACCAGTCCTTCTCGTGAAAACCAAAAGCATCGATCCTCAGGATATATCTGACATCATACGAAAAGTGCATAAAGATCATCATGAAAAGCGCAAAGCCTCTCAGAAGATCCAATTCAAAAGCACGAGCCTTTTTTGCCTTCTGTCCCTCCATCAATTCTCCTCCTCAACAATACAGCTTCCTACAGCGGTAGCGAATACTGCATCTTCAGGAACGAGAAAATTGATCCTGTAAAGCTGACTGAATGCTTCACACATTTCCTTACACTGACGCATCGACGTTAACTGACCCGTCAGTACAATATCATTCAATCCGGCATTTCTGGCTGCCAATACAGACATTGTTCCTATGGACTGATATACTAGGTTCATAATTCCTGCTATCTTATCTTCTTTTGAAAGATCATCATTATTCTTTCCGAAATTGGAAGCAGTGGTATCCATTGAAAGACCGGGGATCTCAGTTTTCGAGATATCTCCTACAGTGAGATCTACCTTGTTGATATCACCATTAGCAGCCATTTCAGACAATTTCTCGGCATCATCGACATGAATGACCGAATTGGATAATCCGACCAATGTTCCTCCACCGACACCGGAACCGATTATATGTCTGACTCTGTCATATCCTGCATCAAGATATGCCGTACCTGTTCCCATTGATACAACCACTGCTCTGGATAATCCGGATAGATATAAACCGCCCAGACCGGTTGCCATAAATTCAGTTACGATTCTAGTTTTAATTCCTAATAAAGATCCTGACGGAAAAGAAGCTCCGACACCTGTCATATTGACCTGGTCGATATCACTTACCTGAAGTCCGTTCTCATCTATAAGTCGTCCCAATGCTCCGAAAGCAGAAGTAACCGGATCGTTTGCTTTAACAACACACTTTGCAACGATCTTTCTGTCTTTCATACCAACTATCTTCGTTGTGCTTCCGCCAACATCCAATCCAACAACGATACTCATGAGGATCTCCTATGCAAAAAAATATTGCCCCGCTCTGCGAGGCAATATCAGTATATCAGATTAACCAATAAAATTAATAGTCAACTACAGAGATTTCTGAAACCCAGCCGGTTGTAGCATTGATCTCTTTACAATGAGGAACATATACTGTGTTCTCATATACATATGTGTAGTTGTTAATTCCCTGCATAGATCCTGCTCTGTCTGTCAAAGTGAACTTGTATTCAACTACACCGTTGGCATTAACTCTGCACTGAAATTCTACTTTCCACTTATCACCGCTAGGAACTATGTCATACTGCTGAAGATTGAACAGTGGGACATTATTCTTAACCAGCTTGTTCTTAAAGATCTTAATCGTCTTACTGCCGGCTCCGCTTACGTTAACCTTCTGGCAGTTGATAATGCTATTCTCAAAAGCTCTAGCATTGAGTATTGCATAATCTTCCATATCGTTTGCAGCAACTACATTTGTATGAGACTTAACTACAACCAAGATGAGAGAGAAGAATATGCCAGCACACATTGCCATAATAGCTACGGCCAACATTACCTCTAACAAGGTAAAACCTTTTTTGCTTTTATTGCGTCTAGTCATAAAGACATCCTCCTGAACTCACAACCATTAAGATGATGAAGTCTCACCAACGTAAACGGAACACTTTGTACACATCCACTTATATGTTTTAGCACTGATAGCCAAGTGATCTGTCTTACCGCAAGTAGGACACTTGATATCAGGCAAACAGTATGTTACTGCATATCTATTGTATGAGGTATTGGAATCAGCACCAGCTTCACCATCTACCTTATTTGTCAATGTATAAGATGATTTCCATGTATTTACTCTATACTTCACTGTTCCAAGAGAACCAGACATCTCCATCTCACCGGTTGTACTGGAAAAAGTCTTGCTATTAGGATCTGTAAGAGACTTGGCTCCGTCATCACCATTCTTACCGATCTTCTCAGCTACAGCCTGATACATCTGCTTCTGATTGTATCCACCTTGTCTAGCATAGAGAGCTGTGTTTGCAGAATATGCCAATGTAGATAAAAAACCTTCCATGATCATAGTAGAAGCTACAACCATGATAGCAACTGCAAGCATTACTTCCAATAAAGTAAATCCTTTTTTACTACTCTTATTCTTCATACACGCCTCCAGATTAGAAACCATATGTTTTGATCTTACTAGACATAACATGGTTGTTACCCTGCATAGCAGCAACCTTCTCATTAGCCTTGTCCTTGGCCTGGTTCGTTACATCGATGTATTTCTTGACAGCGAAGATCAGAACAGATGCCAATATTGCGATTATCGCAACAACTGTGACAATCTCTAGCAAAGTAAAACCCTTTTTTGACTTTGATAATTTAAGCATACTGTCCTCCAACTATCAGATTTTTTATCACGTCGATTTTATCACGTTTTTCTAATTATTTCTACTAATAATTAATTTCTAAAAATGGAGGGAGAAGTAAACTCCCCCCTCCACATCTAATCAAAATTCACACCTTAGTCTGAAATCAGTTATTAGAAGTAAGACTTGATAACTGTTACAACAGACTCTGTTGCGGACTTGTGGCTCTCAAGCTTAGAAGCAGCTGTCTGAGCGTACTTGATGTAAGCTGCGATACCAGCGATCATTGCAACTGCAAGGATAGCGATAATAGCGATAACGAGAACCATCTCTACGAGTGTGAAACCCTTCTTGGACTTTGAAATCTTTTTCATAAGAAATTCCTCCTAAAAATGTTTTATTGAGTTTGTAATTTGATTATAACACGGTTTTTTCAAATTGCAATAGCAATTTTGAACTTTTTTCACATTTTTTTCGCAATTGACTCAAAATGTGAAGAAATTACTCTTCGACAGGCTGTCCGGCGCCGGTTTCATTGTTGCCTGCTTCCTGTGGACCGGAGAGTTCATGCTCGAACAATTCGCCATCATACTTGAATGGGATCTTCTCGAATGGATCCTCATACAATGTACCATTTGCTTTGTAGATAGCAACCATCATAGCATTGGACCAGTTAGCGCAGTATGGTCTGTCTACATAGGTATCTATACCTTCGCCTGCTCTCTGATACATATAGTATGTATTGTCAGGATTGAAGTTCATCAAAGGAATACCGATCATACCACCTTTGCAGTCAACATTCTCGTTGCCAACATAAGCAATCTTGATCTGATCCTTATCATTTGCAGGAAGGATTCTGCTTGAACCAAGAGCTGTACCATAAACATCGATCTCAGCATTCAAGAACATAAATCCATAGAATGTATCCTCAATTGTAATGCTGTGAACACGGACACAACTCTTGTAATTGCTTCCAGCGATTTCCTTCATAGCTTCGATGAACTGCTTATATCCATCCAACTGAAGATTTCCGAATCTCTCGTCTGTCATGTCACCCATGGCTTCTACTGCCTGCTCGATGAGTTCCTGATCATACGCGCCGTCCTTAACCCACTGTGGTACCATATTGTACTCAGGGATCGTAAATCCGTCTGTTGTAGCATACTTAACAGATACTCTCTTAAGGAGAAGTTTCTCGTTTGCTACTGATCCGTCAGGCAAGTTGATATCTTCACAAACGATATCCTCTGTATTTACTTCCTTCAAATAAGGTGAACCCTTCTCTTCCAAGGTCTTCAATACATAAGAAACGATGTTCTCTGTATCATACTCAGATACCAATGAACCTTCCTGCTTCTTGATCGTCTTTTCCAATTCTTCAATCTGCTTCTTTGTAGCATTATTTGAAGCCTTAAGCTCCTCATAATACTGTAATTGTGCTTCTCTTTCTGCAACCTTTGCCTTTTCAGTGTTAATCGCATTCAACAAAGGTCTCATTGCTGCGATATAAACAATAGCTACAACCAGCAAGAGAATAACAAAATATATCAATACTTTTTCTCTGGTAGAAAGATTACTCATTTACGCGCCCTCCCCAAGTCGAACTGTGTATTGCAATTGTACTTTTACATCACCGTATGCTGTGATAGTAAGTGAATCTGTTTCCAATACATTGTTCAACTGTTCTTCACTAATTGTCATACCATTGATGGAAACTGCAACGAGATCATATGTGTTTCCTGCAATTGTGATTTCTCTAACTTCTTTGTATGTCTGTGAACCGGCAGCGTCAACCATAACAGAAGGCTCAACCTTAAGTACGTTATTGTCAACACTTACAGATGTAACAGAAATTGTGTACTTTGACTGGAGAGTACCGATAAACTGGAATGTATACTCACCGTTTATATACATGGTGAGAATCTGCTCTTCAGTATAATCTTCTGAAGGATCATATCTCTCTTCCTGGAAGTTAGAATTCGTAAAGAACTCATTTGCCTGGAGCATATGACCGATCTCAACCATAGAATAGTAACTGTGTGTTCTACCCTGGATCTCTACCTTATCCTTATCTATATAATAGTAAGTAAGGATCGTATTTGAAGGAATGTGCTTCTCAATCTCACTTATTACCTCAAACTCAACACCGGTCTCAGAATCAACCTTAGCCATCATTGAGTTGATTACATAAGCATACTGATTGATAGTAGCTGCCTCTGCTGCCAAAGCATCTGCATCGCTCTGCAAAGTAGCGTATTCCGGAGAGTTGAACTTATCATCATATCTCTTAACTTCAGCCTTCAAGATACCCCATCTTACAAACAATACGACACAAGCTGTGATCAGGATTGCAGCTACAACGATACCACCGATTATCATGTAGCCCATTATTCTTGCTACTGCCTGCGAAGAAGCCGCGAACTCTGAGAAGAAGTTCATGTCCTTCTTAGCAAATTCTCTTTTGCCTATATTAGCCATCTTTTACCTCCTCTTACTCACGGATCAAAGCACCGCAGCAGTTAACGAACTCTGAAATAATAAAGTTCTTTGGACCTGAAACTGTGCTCAATGTATTCAATACTTCAACCTGGGTACCAAGCTGACGTGAGAGTTCTTTATCGATCTTCTTATAAGCAGAACCTGAACCATAAAGGAAGCAAGTGCTTATGCTATCAACATGGAACTTAGAAATCGAGAATTGAGCTGTTCTAGAAACTGCGTCTGTAAGGCTCTTGAAATAAGCATTAACAGCACTCTGGAGTGACGGCTCATCAGAAAGTGACTCATGCCAAACATCAATATCCTCAACCGGAACACTCATGTCTGCTTCACTCTTGGAAATGTTCAAACGACGTGCAAGAGAAGACTGCTTCTCTCCACCGCCCTGCATCTTCTTAACAGTCTCTGCAACCTGACGGATATTGCCGTGACCAAACTGCAATCTTCTGGAAAGAACAGGGAATCCCTTGTCCAATACAGTGATCGTTGTTGTCTTACCAGCAAGCTCGATCAAAAGAAGTGTTGAGTTAGAAACGTTAACATTACCATTGATCATACCGCCGTTGAAAAGCTTACGAATAGCGTTTGGATTAACATCCAAAGCATAAGGTGTAAGATCTGTATTCTTAAGAAGTTCCTTATAGTCGTTAGCAACTTCGATAGGAATTGCTGTAGCTCTAACCTTGAGCTTCTCAGCCTTTGTTTCTTCATCCAATACTTTACCGTAGACAATGTACTCTACGATCATATCTCTGTTGGAACTCTGACCAAGGATCTCATACTTAACCATATCCTTAAGCTGCTCAGGTCTTACTGAAGGAAGCTCAAGATCACGTGTGTGCATGAAACCGCCCTCAACTGTAAGAATAGTGCTCTTTACATTAATGTCAAGTTTAGCTAAAGCATGCTTAAGAGCCATAACAACACCGAAAGTATCTGAAATAGCACCATCATTAATTGTTTCGGCATCAAGAGGAATGATACCTGCCTTATCGATATTAACTACACCAGTCTTATAGTTATAGCTACCAACAGCTACTTTGAGGTTGGAACTTGAAGCATCTATAACTAATTGCTGTGCACCTTTACCAAATCCTGGAAAACCCATTATATTAACTCCTTTCGGTTATTGATTATACGTGGATGAACGAAGCCATCTTGAAGATCGGGAGACCAACGGCACCAACTACTGTACCAACTACTACAGCCATGATGATGATCATGACAGGCTCAATAGCGGAAGTAAGCTTAGCTGTTGCAGCATCTGCCTCATCCTCAAAGAAATCAGCGGCTTTATCCAAAATAGAATCCAATGTACCTGACTCCTCACCAATAGAAACCATTGCGTAGATCATAGGAGGGAATTCCTTGATAGGTCTTATCGCCTTGGAAAGGTTAGTACCCTTACGGATATCTATACGTGCATCATACAATTTCTTCTCAAGAATCTTATTATCAAGAGTTGCCCCGGTAATCTCAACTGCCTGGAGAACACTGATACCGCTTCGAAGAAGTGTAGACATTGTTCTTGTGAAACGTGCAGCTGCTGTCATCTTTGTTGACTTACCGACGATCGGGATCTTCAACATAAGCTTAGCCCAGGTAATGGAACCGCTTTCACTCTTCTTCCAAACCTTAAAGCTGATAACGATAGCAGCAACTATCAATGCGTAAATATACCAGAAATGAACCAAAGAATGGCTGAAGTTCATTACCGCTTTTGTAAGACCCGGCAACTCACCACCAAGTTCATTAATAGTATCTGACAACTTAGGAACAACGAAGATCATAAGACCAAGTGTAACCGCTGCGGTAACAAATCCGAGGATCTTCGGGTAAACCAATGCAGAAGATACTTTATTCTTCAACTTTGCTTCCTTCGCGAAGTGCTCAGCAAGTCTTGCCATAACTTCGTCAAGCTTACCTGACTCCTCACCTGCAGATACCATTGTTACCATGATACTCGGCAAAGCTGCACTCTGTTCCTTAAAAGCTTCCGATAAAGTTTTACCGGACTGGATTGACTCATAAATGGCACCAACACAGTTCTTAGCTTTTTTACTTTCAACCTGCTGATAAAGCATATCCAATGCACGAATGATCGTGATACCAGCGGACAACAAAGAAGCCAACTGTCTTGAAATGATAACAAGGTCCTTGGTCTTAAGTCTTGGACTACCAACCTCAGCATTCAAAATGCTGGAACCTGTATCAGCCTTGATCGAAGCAATAAACTTGCCGTCAGCCTTCAAAAGTCTGGAAGCATCGTTGACGTTACCTGCTTCAATAAAGCCGGTAGACATCTTACCTTTTGCATCTACTACTTCGTATTTAAATTTTGGCATACTATAAAACCTCCTGACTAATCCTTAAGCGAAATCCAAATCGCCAAAGAGAGGCGAAGTGCCTGCGATCGAGTTAGATCCGCCAGAATTGGAGAGATATCTCTTCAAATCATCAGGATATCTACATCTGTTGTAAGCTACTTCACGAGAGATAACTCCACGCTTAGCAAGCTCAGCCAAATAGAAATCCAAAGGACACATACCATCTTTAAGGCTTGTAGCGATAGTACTGTCGATCTGATATGTCTTACCCTCACGGATAAGGTTACGGATAGCATCGTTAGCGATCATGATCTCGAATGCTGCTACACGACCACCGCCGATTCTCTGTACGAGAGTCTGAGAAATAACTGCAATAAGGTTTCCGCCGAGCTGGACACGTACCTGATCCTGCTGATGAGGAGGGAATACGTCGATAATACGGTTAACAGTATCAGCTGCACCGGATGTATGAAGTGTGGACATAACCAAGTGACCTGTCTCAGAAGCTGTAATAGCTGTACTGATAGTATCGAGGTCACGCATCTCACCTACGAGGATAACGTCCGGATCCTCACGGAGAGCAGCTCTAAGAGCATTTGCGAAAGACAAAGTATCTTCGTGAACTTCTCTCTGGTTGATCATAGCCTCACCGTGCATGTGGAGATACTCGATAGGCTCCTCCAAAGTAAGAATATGACATTTTCTGCATGTGTTGATGTGACCGATCATAGCGGCAAGTGTTGTTGACTTACCTGAACCCGTAGGTCCTGTTACAAGAATCAAACCCCTTGGCTTTAAAGCCAGATCCTTGAACAGATTCGGCAATCCCAACTTTTCACATGTAGGAATCTCGTTGGTGATAGTTCTTGCTGCAAGAGCATAAGAACCTCTCTGCTTGAAAATGTTACATCTAAATCTGCTGTAGTCTTTAACGACATAGGAGAAGTCAATTTCGCCTCTCTCGTTAAGGTACTGCTGTCTTGATTTGTCGATCATTGACTTACAAAGATATTCTGTATCCGCTTGAGTCAAGATCTGATTGCTCATAGGGATCAAATCACCGTTTACACGAATCATCGGAGGAAGACCGACGGTAATGTGCGTATCGGATGCCTGTCTTCTGACAGCTTCTGTAAGGATCGCTTCAATCGTTAATGTAAAACCTTCCACAATATACCTCCTTTAGTTTTCATCAATGGAATAAGCTACTCTATTCATTTCATCTATCGTCGTGATACCTTCAACAACAAGTGCTGCTGCAGAATCTGCGAGCATCTGCGTACCTTCTTTCACTGCGAGTTTACGCATCTCTTCCTCACTTGCCCTCTTTTCGATAAGAGTTTTCATAGCTGAGGTCATGACTACGATTTCATGAATAGCAATACGACCCTTGTATCCTGAGCCGTTACAATCCGGACAGCCTTCACCTCTGTATAACTTCTGACCAGGCTCGATATGAACTTTCTTCATCTCATACTCAGAAGGCTCATATGCCTGACGGCAGTTGTTACAAATACGGCGAACGAGACGCTGTGATACAACACCTACCAATGCCGAACAAACCATATAAGGCTCAAGACCCATATCAATCAAACGGTTGATAGAGGATACGGCATCGTTGGTGTGGATTGTACTGAAAACCAAGTGACCGGTGATAGCTGCTCGCATTGCGATTTCTGCTGTCTCACCATCACGAATCTCTCCGACGAGGATGATATCAGGGTCCTGACGGAGAATAGAACGAAGACCACTTGCGAAAGTCATACCGGCTTTGGCATTAACCTGAACCTGATTAAGTCCAGGGATCTTAATCTCGACTGGGTCCTCAACTGTAATAATATTTGTTTCCGGTTTGTTCTTCTCAGAGAGAAGAGTATAAAGAGTTGTTGTTTTACCTGAACCAGTAGGTCCTGAAATAAGGCAGATACCCTGCGGGACCTGAATGATCTTATCAATAAGGGCATTGTTGTGATCACTAATACCCAAATACTTACGATTAAGGTTTCCGTCGTTCTTAGCAAGAATACGGATAACGGTCTTTTCTCCATAGATCGTAGGAAGTACGGACACACGCATGTCGACTTCCTCGCCGTTGATCATTGTCTGGATACGACCGTCCTGAGGGATTCTCTTCTCAGCGATGTTCATTCCGCTCAAGATCTTGATTCTCGTGGTAATAGCATCACGTGCGTTTACCGGGTTGCTCATGATCTCCTGCATGACACCGTCGATACGGATACGGACTCGAACACGATCTTCCATCGGTTCGATATGAATATCTGAAGAACCTGCTCTGATAGCAAACTCGATCATTGAGTTAACGAGCTTAACAACAGGAGCACTGTTAACCTGCTCACTGATCTCGGAATCAAGTCCCTCGATCATGTCTTCATCGAAGTCCTGATTAAGTTCCTGAGCTGCCTTTTCTGCACTCTCTTTTCCGTAATGAACACCGATACAGTTCTCGATCGCACTTCTGGTAGCGAGCATGAGAACAACCTCTCGGCCTGTTATGAACTGGAGGTCATCCTGAACAAGAACGTTGAGAGGGTCATCGATAGCTACTACAAGCTTTTCTTCATCAAAACCGATTGGAACGATAGTATTGTCACGACAATACTTCTCAGTAACCAATGCTGTAGCATTTTTATCTACCTCGATGTTGTTAAGATCGATGATAGGATAGTTGTACTGACTGGAGACTGCTCGGAGGATATCGAACTCAGACATAAGACCCATTTCAATGATGACTTCGCCGAGTCGCTTACCGGTTTCTTTTTGTACAGCCAAAGCTTCAGAAAGATCTGTGGCAGAGATAAAACCGCTGTCAATAAGGATATCACCTAATCGCTTCATTAAACCCTCCATTTAAGGACCATACGAGTCCATAAATATATTTTAAGTGCTTCAAGTGTCCTTGACGGAACACCTGTGTTATTTTTGTATTACAAAAGCACCAAAACAAGACACAATACGCCCTTGTGTCTTAGAAAAATATACAACAGGAAGCACAAAAATACAAGATTTTTTGAAAAATAGCCGAAAATAAAATAATATTTTCCTAGTACGTGATTGAATTTTATTATAATATATTGAAATCTCTAGTTTATATGTTGTATAAAACTTAAGATAAGCGTTTTTTGAAAGGTTTGGGTTATGGCGTATTATACAATCTTAACTATCTTTTTCGTAGTAGTTACCGCCCTTTTCGGCATAGTAATCGGAAGTTTTCTGAATGTTGTTATCTACAGGATCCCGGAGGGTCGTACTATCGTAAAAGGTCATTCGATGTGTATGAGCTGCGGACATGAGCTTGGTGCTCTGGATCTTGTTCCTGTATTCAGTTGGCTGTTCCTCGGAGGTAAATGCCGCTATTGCAAGGCTCCGGTCGCTTCAAGATATATTAAGATCGAATCATTTACGGGACTTGTATTTCTTCTCTTTTCCATAACTCATACTTCATATCAGCTCGATATCCTCAATATGACGGACAAGGTTGGGCTTGTTAAGATAACTTATTACTGCGTGACTCTTTTGGTCCTCGCATCTCTCGTTTCATCCATGATGATCTATTATGACAAGCAGAAATCATACTACGGTTACTGCGTATTCTCCGGAAGCGCTGCCGTTGTCTTGTCTGTCTGTTCCATCTTCATCTCAACATTCCTGTCAGCTGCGATCTATATTCTGGTCGCTGTTTCCGTTTCTTTGATAATCGTCGGTATCCTGGCTCTCTTTTCTAAGATCCTTCGAAAAAAATATACGTCGACGGATTTCTGGCTTGATCTGCCTTATGCTTTCTATTATGCATATTTCGGCAGACTTTCCAGCGATTATGATTATGCGCTCATTGCCTCCGTTCTGTTCCTTATCTTACCGAGGCTTATCCTTAAGAACACAAAGTATGACAAGTATTCCGCTATCGTATCAACCTGCGGTCTTGTCGTTTTCAATATAATAGGGTTTATTATTAATCGAGTTTTTGATAATCTAATGGTTGGTTTTTTAGTTTTTTAAATTCTAGGAGGTTTTTATGTCAGGTCATTCCAAATGGAGTAACATCAAGCGTAAGAAGGAGGCTTCTGACGCAGCAAAGGGTGCGATCTTTACCAAAATTGCAAAGGAGATCCAGGTTGCAGTTAAAGCAGGCGGCCCTGATCCTGACGGTAACTCCAGACTTAAAGATGTAGTAGCTAAGGCTAAGGCTGCTAATATGCCTAACGACAATATCGCAAGAGCTATCAAGAAGGCAGCAGGTGCAGGCGAAGGAGACGATTACGAGGAGATCACTTACGAGGGATACGGTCCGGGCGGAGTTGCCGTAATCGTTAAGACTCTTACGAATAACCGTAACAGAACAGCAGGTGATGTTCGTCACCTTTTCGATAAGCACGGCGGAAACATGGGTGTATCCGGAAGCGTGTCGTTCCTTTTCGAAGATAAGGGAGTTATCGTAATTTCCAAGGAAGAGTACGAGGACGAAGATCAGGTCATGTCTGATGCTCTTGATGCAGGTGCTGAGGATTTCGCAGCCGAGGACGAGTGCTATGAGATCACTACTGCTCCTGAGGACTACTATGCTGTAAGAGATGCTCTTGAAGATAAGGGCTATGTATTCCTCGACAGCAGTCTCGGACCTGTACCGGTAACATATGCTCAGATCACAGATCCTGCAATGCTCGAGCAGTTCGAAAAGATGCTCGATAAGATGGATGAGAACGACGATATCCAAGAGGTTTTCCATAATCTTGACGATTGATAAGGTGATATTTTGGCTCTGAAAGACGATCAAGAAAAGTCTGTAGGCTTAGAACCCGAGAACACTTCAACCGGCGTTAGTCAGAATACCGGACGTCATGGTGTGCTCATTCCCGAGCTTAGAAATACTCTCAGGATCTTTGACAGGACGTCTGACTCACATCCCCGTTCCCATAAACAGGAAGTCATATCCGCAGATATGATCCTTACAAGCGAAACTGCAACACGAGAAGTTTTATCTTCCATTGCAGTTGTTGCTTTTGTCGGTCCTTCCGGAACAGGTAAGAGTACCAGAGCGATACGAGTTGCCAGAACAAACAATATCTCCTACCTTATCGATGACGGACTTCTTATAAACGGAAGCAGGATCGTAGCAGGAACTTCAGCAAAAAAGGCTCCTACCAAACTCGAATCCGTAAGGCAGGCACTTTTCGCAGATGATACCAGAGCTCAGGTAATGCGAAGAGCTCTTGTCGAAAATATGCCGACAGCTCTCATGATCTTGGGAACTTCTGATTCCATGCTCGAGAAGATCTGCACAAATCTTTGGCTTAATCAGCCGTCGATGCTCATAAGGATCGAAGATGTAAGTTCCGAAGAAGAGATGCGTCAGGCCAGGAACACGCGTATGACAGAAGGAATGCATACTATTCCTGTTCCTTCAATGGAGATCAAACACGAGTTCTCCGGATATTTTACTGATCCTCTCAATAAGCTGCGTCAGCGTTTTGACAGAGAGCGCGGAGTAATGCCTGTAGTCCCTGATATTGAAAGAACGATGGTCCGTCCGACGTTTTCATCGTTAGGTTCTTACTCCATATCCGATGAAGCACTTCTTGATCTGATCAAAATAGTACTGAATAAAGTTCCCGGGTACGCGGAAGTCGTATCATTTAAATCCGAAAAAAGAACATACGGCGTAGTCTTAAGTTTGGAGATAGCCATCTTCTACGGTTATGATGCTCAGGAAGTTCTCTATGAGGCTCAACAGAATATCGGAAGATCTGTCGAAGAATATACGTCCATAACGATGATAGCCGTCAATGTACGTGCAAAACGTGTCGTTAAACCCAACACAGTTCAACAATAAAGGAGATATATAATGGAAAAGATTTACACGATCCCTGTTAATGATGCTTATAATGAGCCAACGATCTGCCCTTTGTGCTTTCTTAAGAACAAAGCGGAATCTGATTATCTGGATTATTATCTGGGTCCTTCACTCATGGAACCTGATACAAGAAAAATAACGAATAAGTCCGGATTCTGTCCTGATCATATGGGTAAGCTCAATAAAAGAGAAGCAAATCGTTTGGGACTCGGCCTGATGCTTCACACACATCTTATCGATATTAAATCCGATATTGCTCCGCAGCTGCAAAAGACTGCTCCGGGTAAAGGAAATCTTCTTAAAGGAAGAAATACCGAGTATAAATCAAATCTGAAAAAACTGGCCGACAAGATAGATTCAAGGGTAAAAGCTTGTCCGATCTGCGAGAAGCTCGATTACACCATGGACAGATACTCAAGTGTAATCTGCTGGATGTTTTCCCATGATAAGGATTTCAAAGAGAAGTTTGCAAATTGCAAAACATATTGCCTGCCTCATATCTCTGCTCTTCTTCGTGCCTGCGCCGATAATATGAGCCAGAATGATGCAGCTGATTTCCTTCCGCTTCTCTCCTCCGGTGTGGATTCATCCTTAACGGAACTTATCTCAGATGTAGAGTGGTTTACGTTAAAATTTGACTATAGAAATAACGATAAGCCGTGGGGAAACAGCAAAAATGCAATCCAGAGATCTATGAGGATCCTTTCTTCAGACAGGAGTGATTTTGATGAGAAACAAGGAAAAGCAAAGCAATAATATAGAGGCATATGCCGATCTCTACTCTAACGGTACGGCAACTGCAGCTATAGCAGAAGAAACAGGAACTGACCTTAATCTTTTTCCTGACCTTATTTTGGATGATTCCAACGGTAATCTGACCATCGTAATCAATCACGATTATTATTCCAGTGATTCTGATCACGGCAGAGTGCTCTTGGGAGCATTTCTCGATGTTTTGGCAGATGAGTTTTCAAAGGTATCCCGTATCTTCCTTATTGATACGGGTGTAAAACTCCTTGATCCATCCAATCAGCTCTACGCATCTTTTAAAGTGCTGAATGATATGGAATTTTCCATCGTGTGCTGTAGAGAAAGTATTGATAATTATACTATCGACTTTGAGAAAAAGAATAATACCGAGCTTATCTCGATGCATGAGATAGCACTCGAACTAATGAGCGTTCCGTATCTTTTCACTATCAATTAATTAATTAATAAACTGCAGTTCATAGGAGCACGACTCTATAAAAGTAGTGCTCCTTTCTTTTGTCTGTTAAATGATCCGAAAAAAAAGGGGTGTCCCGAAGGACATCCCTTATTGAATTCTTATGTTTTGAATAATCAATAGAAGAATCTGAATCTTGCTACTTCATACTCAGATACTGCCGGTGTGAAGTCTCCCGGAGGTACATCATCCATCGGCTCCGGAGCCCACTTCATTTCTGCGTTGTTTGCATTAAGTGTCTCACAGTTAGTAGCCTCTACTCTACCGAAGAAGTTATTTGGCTTACCCTTGAGGTAGAATAAAGAACCTTCACCGTACAAACCAAAGTAACCTTCAACATACTTTCCATCGGAAGCAACGATTACCGAAGTACCCTTGAGTCCGTATACATAGCAGTGTGGCTTAACACTATCAGCTGTCTTAAGTCCGCCGACCTCGGATTCATTATCACCGATATCGAGTTCAGCACCCGGTAAAAGGATAATACGAAGCCAGTTCTCATCACTATTGTTATCACCGTTAACGCACTCGATAACAGCCTTCTTCTCGATTACCAACTTGGACTTAACAACAAGGATGTAAGGTCCCTTACTGAGATCCAATGTGATCTTTGTTCCATCAGCGATCTTCTGAGAGTTGATATAGCATACGCCCTTCGTACCGCTCTTAAAAGCATTCCAAGTGATCGTATTCGTAGTGGTAGATCCGTTAGAGTTAATGACATTCTTAGCTGTGGTCTTGTATGGTTCAGGTACATTATCCAGGAAGGTATCCTTCTTAGCTGCAACCTGGTCATCTGTGATAGCAAACTGCTCAGCATCTGTCAATGCAGCCTTTGCTCTCTCGAGAACATATGAATTAAACTTTTCTGTTACTTCTTCGTCACCGGTTGATGTATTCCATGTTGACTGGATTGATTTGTAGTTATAGGATGTAGTATCTGTAGCTGATCCGAGTCTGCTAGTATCAATTTCAGAGCCTGTCATAGCAGCATAGTTCTTAACTTCCTGATTCTGACCCATCTTACCATCAACCTTAAAGTTGTAGATCAATGCACTGTTTGCATCGAAATCCCAATGATCGATACCATCTTTGTTGATATTACCCTTAGCATATCCATCCGGGCTGATGAAATACAGATTATTGGCCTTAACATGACCTGTAAAATTGCCAAGTCCGGCATCAGGACCTGAGAAGATAAACTGACCTTTAACCTCAGTAGCGTTTCCGAACATCAATTTGCCTGTTGCAATGATATCAGAATAAACTGTGTTTCCGGCATTCTCAGTAAGGTTTGTATCACCATGGAAGAAACACATATTGTCAGTTCCAGGATCATGGCCTACACCGATGTCCAAACCACCGAGAGCAGCCTTATTACCTACGTTCAACTGATACTTAAAGTTTCTAGCCTTAACTACCGGTGGCTTTCTCTTAAAGTATACTGTACAGTTCTCTGTAGCAAATGTTCCGTCACTCTTCTCACCTATCGTAGTTGAGAATGTAGCGAGGATATATCCGCCGTCTTCGTCAAACTGAACAGTTGTTGTTGTTCCACCCTCGCCAAGTCCAGGAACATTGTCGATTTTGAATGTAGCTGACCTGTCATCGTGTGCCCAATCCCTAAGATTATCATCTGTAATCTCCTGGATCTCCAATGCACTGCAGAACGACTCAGCAACAGCAGTACTTACCAATCTTGCCTGACCGGAAAGAACGTTGTCATAATATCTGACTCTTGTAGAGTTCGTGATCATAACAGCGGATGTGATAAAAACCAAAGCCATTGCTGTGATTACCAACACGAGTGTCAGCATTGAGCCCTGCTTGTTGCTCTTACCCTTCTTCCTTAATGACTTAAACATAAGAATAACTTCCTTTCTGCCATACCTAGTAAAAGATAGTCATAAATTACTACATGCATTATACTAACATCAAAACCGTTTGAGAAGAGGTTTTTTGGCCTCTCAAAACGAAAATTCACATTTCCGTCACATTTGTATCAGATATCTGTCACATTTCCACGGCCAATATCACATTTTTGTTTCGTCCTCTTTTGGGGTGTTTTTTGGCTCCCCCTGGATGCCGAACTTCTTAAATTCTTCAGCTTTATCAGCAATGAGATAGTAGTCTGATTGCGTAGCAAAGCGGATTACCATGGCCGCTATGTATTTACTCTGTTTACTCTTCTTTACCCTCGTTCTGCAGAAGAAATCACCGTGTTCTTTACAGGAGTAAAGTGCATATACCGATTTCCTGATCCTGAACGGTTCGATCTTACTTTTCAGTAATTCTTTACAAATTGGACATATTTGCGGAAACTCAAAAGCAGTCTTATAAGCTTCGTC
This sequence comes from Clostridiales bacterium, assembly GCA_017649645.1. Taxonomy (GTDB): domain Bacteria; phylum Bacillota; class Clostridia; order Saccharofermentanales; family Saccharofermentanaceae; genus Saccharofermentans. The sequence goes on from JAGCGK010000015.1 coordinate 19,234, forward strand.
CAAATTCTCTGTTTCACCGCTTACAAACGTAAACTCTTTTACAAGATCAGGATTTCTTAACGAGCTTCCTATAACAGCAAGAAGTTCCGAAGCTTTGTTGTGTTCAAACATGTTCTTGAAGATAAGACCTGTGTAGTGACTGTCGGCCCATGCGCTGTGGAAAGTGTCATCCTTCGGGATGTTATAGAAATCAACAGCGAACTCTACGCTTCTTTGCTGTCCCCTCTCACCTGCAAATCTGGAAAAGACCGGCTGCAGATCGAAGAACGGATGGTCGATCTTGTCGTCAAAGCCATAGTGCTTCATGTTCTGCTTGAGTATGTCCGGATCGGAATTGCCCCAGCAGACCAGGATATAGTCATCACCGCAGAACGAGAGATATTCAGGGAAAGCCTCCTCGAACGGAACGCCGTTTCTTATCTCCTTGTTCGTCTTGTGAGTAAGTTTCTGAACGTGATAATGAAGTTTTCGATAGACCTTAGGACGGACCTGCATGGAAAAACTGCCCTCATGGATCAAGCCGCCGCAACTGTAGGTGTACTTTTCAGCACCGATATCGATTATCTCGCCTCTGAGCGTGGAAACGTCAATGCCGTATTCCTTGCCGGGAAACGGCTGGTTCCATTCCAGATCGAGGATTATAAACTTTGTTCCTTCATTAATCTGATAGGCTGATGGCATATTTATACTCAAGCTTTCTTTTTCTTTTCTTTTCTGTCAGATAATAATATTACTACTATACTACATATAATCGAAATCAGTACCACGACAGCCGAAATATATATTCCGTAGTCGAAGGATCTGATCTCGATATAGGCTGTTCCGTCTGTATAAGTATCGAACGCGAGCTTACCTGCTATGTTGTAGGTTACAACCTTTTCATCGTTGACATATACGGAAACAGGAGAGCCGTAGCGTCTTCCGGTAAGGACAGTGACACTTCCCTCGACATTGAACGGTCCGTCATATCTCAAGGCATTCATCCTGAAGTCTTCCAGTGCTTCTTCGTTTACGCTGTAGTATTCAAAACGGGAATTGTGTTTGTATTTCGGATCGTCGATGAGGATCTTGGCACCGAATGAGTCTTCTCCCTTATTGTCCAAAAGGACCATACAAGGACCTGTCAGTGTCTGCCTGTCCTCAATATCGCCGTGCTCGATAACAAAGTCAAATTCTCCCTTATAGTCTGTGTAAAGCATGAGCGGATCATCTTTTTCCCAGAAATCCAGGGTTATGATCTTATAGGATACGACCTCCATTCCGTCTTCCATCATGGGTTCTTCGCCTATGAGAAGTCTGTCGCCCCTTCCCCTGAAGACATCGTTGGCCTGGGAAAGCGGCATGAAGAACGGTTCGATGCCCATATAATATGTAAGAGTATTAAGCATTCCCGGAGTCGAATTGTAATCCGGGTGGAAGTGGCTCAGGAAATAAAAGTCCTCATTATCTCTCGAAAAGAAGTCCAGCTGCGGAAGCGGATAATCAAGGGAAAGATCTTCGTCAGGGATACCGTCAAACATCATGGCTGCATCATCCGTAGGCTTTCCGTAGTGGGAGATCGGAAGTATGAACGAAAGATTGAGGGTAAGGCCGAGCAATACTGCGGCGGCTGTGACATAGCCCGGGATCTTATCGATGTTGACGATCATAAAGTAGCCGAGGACGGCACAAAGGATCGTAAATGCCATGGAAAAAAGACTCGGGGATACGGAATTACCCGAGCTATTAGATAAGACAACGAGTATCAGTACGGACAATACCGAAAAAGCCACCGTGCTGTTCTTGACGGAAGCGAGGTTACGAAGCGAGATCGCCGCCGCGAAGATAAGAAGTGACGACAGGAACGCAAAGCGGGCCGTAAAAGTGCTGTTGCAGTCGAGGACTGCATTTGTAAAGAGGGTGCCATACTGAAGGAGCAGGTTCGAGCAGTACATCGCAAAGCAGATGAATAATCCGAAAAAGAGGACCGCCCGGATCCTGATCGGGATACGCGGGTTAAAGAAAAATACTATGAGAAGGAGCAGGATGAAGATCGTTAGACTGAGTCCCACACCGGAAGCTATGGACATGTTGTAAGGCTTACCGTTGAGGAAACGTGTCAGAAGATCGAACATGGATGCCCTGCTGTCGAGGTCCGGATCGGCATCGAGCGGAAACGGGATCTCTGAATCAAGGATCGTATTGGCAAAAGTAAATGCCGAAAAGCCGATGGCAAACAAGAAGTACGGCAGGGATTTAAGGAACAGGATAACGGAATTGGAGAATTTCGTTCCTACTGCCGACGCGATGAAAAACGATGTAAAGAGTGCAAACGGCAATACCGTCATAAGATTGAGGTTGCCCGAAAGATAGAACAGCAACGTCAGGGATAGCGAAAAATGAAGACCTTTTCGAACGGAATGATCGTCACGCATGAATTCGATCAGAAGATCGATCATAAAAGGTATCGCTATGACGGTGTTCATCGCACCCGAAAATGATGCTATCCCGAGGACTGCGGAAGAAAGGCTGTAGCAGACCGACAGGAGAAGCGTAAGGCTCCTGTCGAGCGGGACCTGTCTTCGCAAAAAGCGGTGCATGGAAAAAGATGCGAGTGCAAGTCTCAGGAAAAAGAAAACGTAAAGGATAACGGAAGCAAATTCAAACGGCAGATACGAGGCCATGAGAAAACCCGGATCCAGGTGTCCCTGAAGGACCAGACGGAAATCTTTTTCGAGAGAAAAACTCTTGATGAGCTTAAGGTCGTCGGTTATGCCCCTGAAGATGCCCATGTCGAATTTGTCGTATCGAAGGGTGAGCTCCTGGGGGATCTTTGTATCGCGGATGCCGAGATAGTAGGCGCAGCCGAAGATCAGTAAAGGCAGGATAAATGCCAATACCATATCAAGAGGATAAAGGTTATTGTCGTCCGATCGTTTAAGCTTGCGGAACATCGGCTGCCTCTTCCTCAGAAGGAACGGTCTCAGATGTTTTCTCTGAGGCTTTTTCCTCCTTAATGTAACCGGTTACGATCTTACCGAAAGTAAGGAACGCCAAAAGTACCATCGATGCGACGGTTATGACGATTCCGTAATCAAATCCCCAAAGAGTATAGTAAAGTTCGACTTTGTGTGTGCCCGGACCGACACGGACTGCCATCATGGCGTCGCGGATCGGGACGATATCAACCTTCTTGCCGTCTACGTATACCTCGAAGCTGTCGGAATAAGGAAGCGTGAAGAACAGAAGTCCGCCTTCCTCGGATTCGATCATGCCCTCAATGGACTTGTCGTCGTACTTTGTAACAAGGAACTGCTCCTTGGAAAGATACTCTACCATTGAGTCATATTTATCACGGTCGAGCTCGTAAGTGAACGCTTTGATCGCGCCTGCAGGTGCCTTAGGGATCGTGAGCGTACACTTGATCGTGTGTCCGTCAAAGACTCCGAGCGGGATTATCTGGTAATATCTGTATGCGATGCTCGAGGTGTGGGATACCTCTTCCCCGTTCTCATCGTAGGTCCTTATGACGTAGCTGCCTGCCTTGGAGCAGTCAAGGTAGATATAGACATCCGAGCCTATTGTTGCATTGTCGACAACAATGGTCAGGACTGCGTCCTTCTCGGAATTGATGACCGAGTAAGTATCCACGCCGAAATTATTGACGCTCTGGTTAATGTTCTCGAATCCTTCGCCGTAGGAATCGGCTTTTCTGTAGACATTTCCTTCAAAGCCCATGCTGTTGACCCAGAGGTTCGTCTTCTCGAACGGGTCTTTGTTGTCCGGGTCAGGTTCATAATCGATCAGATCCTCGGAAACGATGTATCCGACAGAAAGTGCGTCAGGATTGCCGTAGCACTTGATATATCCGTCATCATGCTCCAGCTCGAAAACACTCGGAACGCTGTCCGTATTGTCGGCTGCAATGAAGTTCCTTATACCGAGCAAAGTAGCCGTGACTCTGGTAAGTCCCATGCTTCTCGTGCTGTTGATCCTGTTGTTGTGGAAACCGAAATTACGGATGTATGTAACAAAATCCTGTCTGACCGTGGATGAGAAAGTCGAAAGACCTCTTACGTCGTAGATGGACTGGATATTGCAAAAGTTATTAGGATAGACTTCGGATCTCTCGAACAACTTGTGTCCGTCCATGGTCTCAACTTCGGTGGCATAATCCTTGACCTTGTCGTAGTTGATACCGTAGGTCTTGTAAAGCGGGAATCCTTCGTTCTTGGCAACCGTTCCGATACAGACTATGCTCGTAACAACCATCTCGGCGGCCATCAAAAGGGCGATGGCAGCTTCGTAGAACAGATAGCGCTTCTTCTGATCAAGGACACAGCATCTGAGAAAGATACCCTCGAGCACGATGAATCCGAGAGACAAAAGTACCTGGATATATCCTTCGTTTCCTCCTCCGAATTTCTCGAAAAGGATAACAAAGACACCCCCGCCGATAAAAACGGCCGCTACCTGGGAAGAGGTAAAGCTCTTGAGGATCCTTATGGCCTTGAAGCCGAGGAAAACGATGAGGAACGAAAAGATGAAGGACTGTCTGTAAGGGATCTGGTTCGGGAAGTGGAATCCGTGCCAGATGAAGTTCAGCGTCCTGTTGGTAAAGCTTAAGTAGAGCACCAAGAGCAAAAGACCGTAGCAGATCTTATGACGGAGCTTGATGCCGGTCTTTTTCGATGCGGCAAAGAAAAGGATGACCATAAGGATCGGGATGATGCCCGAATAAACGTTGGCCATTCCGTCTCTGATGTTAGGGTTTGCTGCTACAAGAAGCCTTCCGAGGAAGTCAAAGAAGTTTCCTGTTAGCTTGTAGTCCTTCGGAAATTCTGTTCCGACTGCGGAAGACGACTGGAGGATCTTGTAGGTCGGGATCGTTACGATCGCTGAAAGACCGCCCGCGATAAAGCTTCCGAGAGCGAATCTGCCGATCGAGACGATGACGGTCTTGAAGTTAAGCCTGCCTTCGACTGTCTCCTCTTTTCCGAACTGGAAAAGGCAGATGCCGTAGACAGGTGCGAATAAGATCAGGAAGAGGCACAGGAAATATCCCGTGTAGTAGTTACTGATTATGGCGATACCGAGGGACAGGCAGTAAAGGCCGTATTTTCCTTCGGTGAAGAGCTTACGAAGGCCGAGCGCGATAAGCGGAAGAAGGACCAGTGCGTCGCACCACATGATGTTCCAGAAATCGCAGCAGAACCAGCCGCAGAGAGCGTAAGCGCAGGCGAAAGCCGTTGTTATGTAGTCTCTCCTGCCCTCGTCTTCGCCCGTCAGGAACCAGCTCATGAAAAGGCCTGCTAAGCCTGCGCGGAAAGCGGTTACGAACGCTGCGAAGACCGGCATGGTCTTGGCCGTAAAGAATAAGCAGAATATGTTAAGAGGGCTCGAGCAGTAGTTGGCGAAGACCGCGTAGTACTCCATGCCGAGTCCGTTGTTCCAGGTGTAGAACAAAGACCTTCCTTCGAGGACTTTGTTACGGAATTCGATAAGGAAAGGAACGTACTGGTGATATGAGTCGACCGTGAGCATGACTCGCTCGCCGAAAGGGTGAACCTTCTGGATGGCAAATGCCACCAGGACTGCAAGAAACGGAAAGATAAAAGTCAAGATATTCATTAGCCAATCGCTGTTGGCTTTCTTTCTGCGGCTGATTATTGCCCTGTATGCGTCCTGCATTGTTCCCGTATCCTCACATTCCAAAAATATCAAACGTGATTATCATATCATATTTTGTATTCAAAATGCCTTATTTCTGCGTTTTATATGTAATATATTATGAAGCTTATTATGGTAAAGTATTATGGAATTACTATTAATGGTTTTCGAAAAGGTGATGTATGGGTCTAAGAATCAAGATAATTATGAATCCTTCCTCAGGCAGAGAGCGCGCAAGGGCCAATGTCGAGGATACAATTGCTTATCTTTCATCTCAAAAGGCCATCGAAAGAGCTGATATCTCTTATACTGCAGGTCCTCTGGATGCTACCAGATATGCAATGGATATAAGGCAGGAAGAATACGATCTCGTAATGGCCGTCGGCGGTGACGGAACAGTCAACGAAGTCGTAACCGGAATGCTCAAGGGCAATATCGATCTTCCTCTCGCCGTTTATACTTCTGGAACCGTAAACGATTTCGCATCATTCATGAAGCTTCCTTCGGAGCCTTCCGACTTCGCGAGGATGCTCATGTCACATAAGACCGTAAAAGTCGACTGCGGCAAGGTCAACGACAGATACTTCCTTAACGTTCTCGCTGGTGGACTTCTGAGTGCGGTCGCATATAAAGTGCCGTCAGATCTCAAGACTAACCTCGGACCTGTCGCATATTGGATCGAGGGACTTAAGGAGATCAACTCCATAACAAAGACCATCCCTCTTAAGCTTAAGACCGATAATGATGAGTACGACATCAATGCCACGATGTTCCTTATATCAAATACGAGAAGTGTCGGCGGTTTTAAGAACCTGATGCTGGACGCCGATCTTCATGACGGACTTTTGGACGTTCTCGTTATCTCCAAGGTAAGTTACATGGATGCGATACCGCTCCTGAACAAGATCGCCCTCGGAGAACATCTTGAAAGCGACAAAGTCCTTTACTTCCAGACAAGTAAGCTCGAGATGAGCGCTACCAATGACCAAAAAGTCACTTTGGATATCGACGGCGAGAAGGGACCGAAACTTCCTGCGACCATCGAATGCATAAGAGACGCCATTAATCTGGTGATCCCTAGTGAGGAGGCATTATTGTAATGTTCGGAAAGAAGAACAAGAAAAATAACAACACTACCAGGGAACCGAGCTTCGACGCTTCAGAGATCCTGAATGCTGCTGAGCAAAACGAGGTTCAGCCTGAAGTAAGTGTTCCCGAAAATACTGAAGAGGTCATCCCTGAAGTGATCCCTGCCGAGCAGGAAGTTTCCGAGGTAATCCCTGAAGAAGTTCCTGTGGAAGGAAATTTCGAGGATATCCCTGAGCCGACATACGATTATCCTTCCGAAGTACCGGCAGAATCCGAGCCGGCATTCGAAGTCGTGGAAGAAGCTGAAGAAGCACCTGTTCAGGAAACTGCCGAAGAACCGGAAGAGCCTGTCGAAGAAGAGACGGAGCTTATAGAGGCGCCTGAAGAAAAGGCTGTCATCTATTCCGCGGTCGACGATATAGATCCTGACCTTCTCACCAATTCCGAGAGCGGCGAGGTCGCTTCACGTAAAGCAGAAAAGAAGACAACTGAGGATTTCAAGGAAAATCCCGTTGAGCCGATCAAGCTCGAACTTGATAAGAACGGAGAAGCAAGGCCCGCGAAGGCTTCAAAGAGCGCACTGGTATATGTGGTCATCGCCATTATCGCAGTCATCGCCATCGTAGGTTTTCTGATCTTCACCGAGGCAGGCCTCAAGGAGAAGTTCAAGAGCCCTCTGTCCATAAACAATACGAGCATCCCGTCTGATGAGTTCAGTTTTATGTATCATTATGTGCTCATCGAAAACGGTGTGGATGTTTTCGATAAGGATACAAAGGAAATGCTCGAAGGTCCGTCTGTGGATCCGAACTTCAAGAGCAACAGAGAATACTTCCTGGATCAGACAGCCAAGGAGCTTCAGATCATGCAGCTTTTGTATGATGATGCGAAGAAGCACGGCTACGATATCGAGGACAAGCACTACCAGATGGCAAACGCTTACGTGGATTGGCTCAAGACCAAGGCAAGCGAATTAGGCGTGCCGCTCAATACGTATATCCAGGGTGTTTTCGGAACACAGGTAACAGAGTCTTGTGTCCGCGACACTCTCGCAAAGAAGTACTTTACCGAGGACTATGCATCCGATGCTAAGCTCGTCGAGCTCCAGGCTACGGACGTTGAGGCTCAGGAGGCATATGAGGCTAACAGGAATGCATACGACCTCGTAAGCTACAAGATCTTCAGAATGACATACGACCAGCGCGACCAGGCATTCATCGATACTGCAATGCTCCACGCCAACGAGATCATCGAGGCTATGGGCCACGACCCTGACAAGTTCGAGGAAGCAGCATATGAATATTTCACGGGCGACATGCAGGAGAAGCTCGCCGAGCCTGATTCCCTCCTCATCGCTGACAGCCGCTACAAGGACATCGAGCATGCCGAGTTCAGAACATGGCTCTTCGATCTCGAAAGACAGCCGGGCGACACCACCATCTTCACTGACGAAGACGGCTTCCCTATCGTACTTTGCTTTGTAAAAAGAGAGCCGCAGTCCACACCGCTCAGAAGCGTAAGGATCTTCGAAGTCGTTACAAATCCGGGCGACGAGAACGGCGAAGGCAAGGTCTCCATGGGTGATGCTCAGATCCTGGCACAGGATATCTACGAGTACATCAAGGACGATACTACTGCAATGTCGGTCGAGAACCTCTATACAGACGAAGTTTTAAGCGACACACTGTCCATAACCGCGAGCAGCGACACTTACCCGGGCAAGTTCGAAGAATCACTCGACACCTGGATCTTCGCCGAAGAGCGTAAGGCCGGCGACAAGGAGATCATCGAATCCGAGAACGGTTTCTATATCGTCTACTTCAGTTCCGAGTCCGAGAAGCCTGAGTGGTACGACAGAGTAAACAGCTTCATAAGAATGAACAAATACCAGGCCTTCCTCAACGAGATGCTCACCGAGTATTCCTACGAATTCAAACCGTCGGGTGTAAGCCAGATCGTGGATGTGCCTTAATGGACGTATATATCATCAGACACGGCAGGACCGTGTGGAACACCGAGATCAGAATGCAGGGCAGATTGAACTCTCCCCTGACGCCGGACGGAATCGAAGGCGCCGCTGCGCTTTGTCCCTTAATATCGGAACTTCCGATCCGTAAAGTCCTGGTAAGTCCGATGCCCCGCGCACTTCAGACTTCCTACCTCGCTACGGGCGGCAAGTTCCCGACATCCATAGAACCGCTCCTGTCCGAGATGGACTTAGGCGACCTCGAGGGCATGCTTCGATCCGAAGCCGAAGTCCTCTATCCAGAGAACTACAGCTACTTCAGGTTCGAGCCCCACAAGTTCGTCCCTATAGGAAACGGCGAGTCCTACGCTCACGTAGTCGATCGAGTTCGCCGCTTCCTTCAAAAGATCCTTGATAACGAAGAAGGTCCTCTTCTTCTGGTCACACACATGATCTTAGTCCAGTCGCTTCTTTGCATCATCGAAAACAGGTCCCTGGACACCTTAAGGTCCACGCCCTTCATCGAGCAGGCAAAGCTCTTCCACATTAGATTTGAAAAAGAATCAGGCGAAAGATATTCAGCCAGGATATTAAGCTACAACGGCGAGCCCTGTGATCAGTTCTTCGAATTCACTTTATAAACTTTCAGATCAGGCCTCACGGGGCCTGATTTTTTATGAACTAAAACGATCTGCCCGCAAAATGTACAGTCCTTAGAGCGGTACAGATGACGGTAATTTTGTAAGACACACAAAAGATGATGTCTCAAAACATATTGGGATCATAAAAGGCAGGTTCACACTGAAGTTGATCTGCTTTTTGTTTTGCTAGACCCTTCCCTGAAACACCAGTTGATACTCCCTGCTGATAGGGAGCAAATACTGGATTTTTGGCTGGAATCCAGTAAGTAATCCCTATGACCAGGGTGCTTTTTACTGGATTTTACAAGAA
>JAGCGK010000137.1 GCA_017649645.1 Clostridiales bacterium
CTGATATATAGCATAGTGCAGAATGGCATGATGTCCCAAAACAGGTTATATCTCAGTATTCCGACAGGCTCATTGTCCTCAAAAAGAACATATCCCTGTCTGTCGCGGACTTTCTTCCCAAATTCGGCTTCCGGTAAATGCTTGTCAAGTTCAAACCAGAACCGCTTATCTTCATTTGTCACATATCTTATTGTTATCATTTTCTATTCCCATTAGTAATCTATACTGCTGCTTTACAACCCTTTAGAATAGTACTGACGGTTATCAGTTCTTTCCCGTAAATATCTTATGTTCTTTTGCCTTCTCGATAAAATCAGCCAGACGGCCGTCTTTAACCACCACGTCATCAAGCCCCGGATACATGGCAGATACCTCTTCAGCAGTTGTATTCATCCAAAAATCCGAAGGGATCTCGTTATAAAAGACGCCTCCGAAAGTATTGCCAGCAGATGATCCCGGCGAATCGACATCCGACCTGATCTGAACACTTCCGTCACGGTTAAACTGAACAGTAAGAAGAGTGATCTCCTGAACTTTCGCGAAAACATGCCTTGCAAAGATAAAGTCAGCCGGTCTGAAATTAAGGCCCATCTCTGCTGCGAATCTTTCAGCAAAAGAATCAAGAGAGCCCCTTATCAGAGTGTTGTTTTCTTTAAGGATCCGCTCAAGCTTGTCCGTCATCTTTATCTCTGTTATGGAATCAGGAAGGATCAGTTCCTTAAGATTTTCGAGCCTTTCAAGAAAAGCGGTCTCAACCTCGGTAAAGCCGTAATCAAAGCCGCTTTTGAGCGTATCCTCAATAACCAGAGACAGATCACGCGGCTCTCCCCCGCACTCTTCTTTGTATCTTTCAAAAGCCCTGTTAACATCAAGATCAAAAGCTTCATTGCTGACGGTTCCATTACCGCGCACTTCGAACTCAATATCGTATTCACCGTTGAAATTGAATGCAGTATGCTCACATCTGTCTCCTGAATTTATAACCTGATCTAGGTCTCTTTTACTGTTGATTATACAGACTGATTAATCCCGACAAATGCGGAATCCCTTTTCTTATCAGAAGCACTGTAAGATAAGCCATGCCTTGTCGAATCTGCGCTCCCGGAGGTCTTCCTTACGGATCCAAAAATAGATCGAACCGCTATCTCCAAACATCAGTTCATAATCGTCAGTCTCTATCGTGCTCATTTGGAACAGCAAGACCCAGTCTTTCGCCTTCTCAGCTATATCAGCTTTTTCCGCATCTGTGATTGCTGCGTAATCCTCAGAATTACCCTGACGGAATCCTCTCGAACAAGCTTCGCATTCTTCTTCCATGGGGTTTTGGATTACATCCGGATACCCGAAAAGCTTGGTAAGTTCTTCTTTATCATCTCCGCCTGCGTTTTTACGGCACTCATCGAACTCGTCCCAGTCAAGATCCTCATCACGGGAAAGTCCTAATTCATCATCCTTGTCACCATAACCGGGCAGACTGACATGCGGTTCGAAATTAACAGCCATCTCCGGTATAACAAACTCTTCATCCAGTTCCTCAGGTATATCAGCTGCCCGCAAAGCCGTATCTTTCGGGAAATAGAATACTTGTGCAGATCCTTTGTCTTCAGGATCGAATCCCCATGTCATGGTTTCCAGATCATAAAAGAAACTCAGAATGCCATCCTCCGGCAGTCTGTGCTCCTTATCCAGAGCGCTGATCTCTTTCAGATCTATCTGTGCCAGAAAAGAGAGCGGCCTTGTCTTCTTTTCGCTGTCTTCTTCTCCACAGATAGCGCCGGTATATGTCGGCCATTCAAAATCTTCAGGCACTGCAGGTTTTCCGCCTATCTTGGAGGCAGTCATCTCAAGCGGCACATCTATTCTATAAAGATTGAATCTTATCTCACTCTTTGCGAGCTCAAGAAGCCTGTTTGTCAGTTCCTGTTTTTCCGCTTCATTCATTTTTCAGTACCTCGTTTCCATATAAGTCAGATAAGATAACTGATGATTATCAGTTCTATTGATTTAATAAGCCTTCGATTCTTCTTTTCTGATAAAAGGCGAAGCCATCCTCAATCTTTATGATACGGTATCCTAATCTTTTGTAAAAAGCATTTGTACGTTCATTCCAACAAGGTGTATCCAGATTAAGCTCCGTAGCACAAGGGAAATAACTTTCTATGCATTCCATCAAACGAATTCCGTAACCTTTTCTATGATAGACGCTATCAATAAAAATCCTGCCAATGTACAAACTTTTTTGTGTTTCATCCGGGAACACAATGGCGGCTCCTACCAAATCTTTTTCTATCATTGCTTGATACAAATGCCCATCCCGGGCCATTTGTTTATGCCATTCTATCGAATCAAATC
>JAGCGK010000138.1 GCA_017649645.1 Clostridiales bacterium
CGGATCAGTAGGATCTGCTAATCCGACCGTGGCTATAATTATTTTCCTATTGCTCACATCGGTCAGTTTACCGAACGTCTTTTTCATACCTTGTACTCCACCGGCATAGAGAGAGCCTATATATACGATCACGCCATAATCATTTATAGAGGATACCGCATCATATGATTGTGCCTCTATACCTGTTCTCTTCGAAAGCTCTTCTGCATATAATCTTGAAGTACCATATGTTGTTCCAAATAATATTATCTTCATAGTTTCCTTTTTCAGTTTCGAATGCTTATCGCCTCGAATAGTTCCATGTTTCATTTTCCGTCCCTTAGCGCGTTTCTGACTGCATCTTTGATCACTTCACTGGATACTGTGGCGCCTGATACCGCGTCTACTTCAATATCGTTTCTGCGTGCCATTTCTTCTGCTATAGCATTCGCAGGTTTGCCCTTCCCGCACTGATGTTCCAGTATCTCTATGTTTTCTATCTTCCCATCCGTCACTGTAACTCTGACCCTCACCTTGACAAGCGACGTCTCGCTATAGCCCTCATATACACCGTCTTCAACTTCGCTTATATTGACCGGTGTTTTATCGATCGCATTAACCTCCATATATTCCTTACATGCTATTGCCAGGAATAAAATGAAAAATAACACTATCACGGCAGCAATTCCTATCAAAACCTTTTTCATTACTGCTTTTCTCCTCGAAGATAAGTCACTACCGGCTCTATAAACTTTACATCAGAAATATCGTAAGACTTGGATATATACTCAGCCACCTGCTGAGACTTTTCATCTTTCTTTTTTTTCAGCGCACCTGCAAACATTTTCATTGCCAGCTTGGATGGGCCATTCATTTTGTCATAATCAAATCCGCCCTGACAATAAAAAGCCTTGATATATCGACTTTTGTCTTCCGGTATCAGATTCTTTAAAGTCACCTCCACGTCAGGGTTGTCATTGGGGCTTCCTCCGACCGCCATGACAGCAAGTCGCTTTCCTTTCCAGCCGTTAGCCTTATCTAAAAACCAGTTCGTTTTTACTACTTTCCCTGCCATGATCCATCCGGCATAAACGATCGCATCATATGCATCAAAAAATGCTTCTTCCTTATTTTTGACATTCTTCAGATCATACATGTCTGCTTTCATCTCATCTGCGAGCCACTCCGCATATCTCTTTGTAAATCCCGTCTGCGAGGTATAGATTATCAGCGTCTTCATACTTTCTCCAGATTCCTTTCCATTTTCATGATAGTATCGATGGTTACGGCCAGACTGTTTTCATCCACGCCTTCAAAGATCTGCCCTATGATCTGTGCGCTTGTCCGGCTTTGGTTATCGTTCTCTTCCAGGAAATTCCTGCATTTATCCGTGACAAAGAATCTTTGCTTCCGCTTATCCTTATCATCTGTTTTCATCGAAACAAAACCTTTACTCTCAAGTTTCAGCAGGATCTGTTTCACATTCTGATGGGAACTCCCCATCACTTCTGAAAGATCATTCAGCGTCGGTGGCTCTTTACACAGATTGATACATATGATCGCGAAAAACTGCTTCCAGGTTATCTCCTTGAAATACTTGTCCGCAGCCGCCTGATACCTGTTATCAAATGCGCTGAGCAGTCCCAAAAGAAAAGCCTGGGGAGGCATCTGCCCGAACTCAACCTTGCTCATGTTCATTGCTTCATCGTAATTCATACAGTCATCCTCGTTATTTGCAAAATTAAAGGTAATATGTTACATATCATTCGTTAATGTAACATATTACCTATTTACTGTCAAGCCTTTTTCAACTCTATTTGATGATATTATAGCTACTTCTTTTTACCCGGTGCCGGAAGCTCGTTATACATTGCTTCCAAAAGATCTCTCAGAAACTCTTTATTCTCGATATCATCAACCAGAAGCATTTCCTTCGCACCATCATAAGGCAGTTCCAATGCCGCCTCGGGCATCAGATCCGCAGCCGCCTTGATATTCTTCACCAGAAATCTGTCATCATAGATCCCGCCGATTACTTTACCGCGGTAATAGATGATATACTCACCCATCATAGCTCTGTACGTTATCTCATCAAGCTCTGACAGCTGTTCCAATATAAAATCTAAGTATTCCTTACTCGATGCCATATCTACTCTTCCTCCGGATCTTTCCAATATCCCCCCTTATGGAAGTTCTCATTCCCTAGAGGTTTTGCTGTCAATCGGAACATAACGCAGCCATCCGGGCAAACAACGGTTTTCGTGTACTTGCCGTCTCCGCCAAGGTTTTCAAGATCTCCGCCACTTCGAACAGCCTCCATCAACGGATACAGCATCATCATGGTTTTGGAGCAGATTCCGTATCCATCTTTGTTTACCGGGCATCCGTATGTGCAGGTGTACGTATCGCCTATCTCTTCTCCGTTACGGCAGTACCGTTCTGTGTGATCTCCCCTGAGAAAACCTGTCACTTCAACCGTAAACTCATACTCTTCATCAAACCACTTCTTCATCGTCAGCTCTCCTTCCTGATCGGATGTCGGATCACTGTCTTCAGTTTCTCCGGCTGGACTTTTCTCACATCAGATAGGTAAATCTCATGATGCAGTCTCTTGTCAGTGATATCCAGAACATAACCCTGTTCTTCTATAAATCTGTGCATTGCATCTACCGTAGCAGGTTCATCATCATACGATCCGATATGCATGCACTGTACACACATTCCTTCATCATAAGTAAAGAATTCCACCTTTGAGAAATCCTGCTTTTTCTTTTCTGTTGCCTCTGATACGGCCCACTCAAAATCAGTTTTGGTAACGAAGTCCGGCAATCGGATCACAGATATCCAGTTGAATTCTTCCTTATGCGCATAATCTATGCCATCAATTCCGTTCATCCACCAGAATCCTTCCAACGGCGGCACCACATAGTCGAAGTATCCGTCAATCTGATGATCACCCTTTTTACTCATCTTGATCGTAAATGCGATCCCATACAGAAGGCCTATAGCCCGCTTGTACTCTCCGTCTTCCTCATTTGGATCACCACTGCCCCTCACCGCCATGTAATTCATCTTCGGAACAGTAACGATAGACGGCGTCCCCTTCGGCATATAGAATTCTTTGTATTCCTTCTTATAATCAAACGCCATGTTTCCTATCCCTCCGTCAGATCCTTCTCTTCGTAAGGCTTATTCCAGGAACCGATCTCAATAAGA
>JAGCGK010000139.1 GCA_017649645.1 Clostridiales bacterium
CAAGACAGCGTTTGAAGCAGTAAAGGTAGAGTATAACGATGACGTTATCGATCTTTTGGCTTTGAAAGTAACTGCAGACTATGCAGGCAAGATCAAGGATAACAAGATCACGGTCGAGGAGATCCAGGACAGTGTAGAGTCCGTTCTCCAGAGAACAGGTTATGAGGAAGTAGCTAAGGCTTATATCCTCTACAGAAAGAACCGTGAGAAGATCCGTGCCATGAAGTCCGCGGCTTTGAACTATAAGGAACTCGTTGACAGCTATGTTAAGATCGATGACTGGCGTGTTAAGGAGAACTCCACAGTTACTTATTCCGTTGGTGGTCTCATCCTGAGCAACTCCGGTGCCATCACAGCCAACTACTGGCTCTCAGAGATCTACGATCAGGAGATCGCAGACGCTCACAGAAATGCAGATATGCACATCCATGACCTTTCCATGCTCACAGGTTACTGTGCAGGATGGTCCTTGAAGCAGCTTATCTCACAGGGCCTCGGCGGTATCACAGGTAAGATCACATCTTCACCTCCGTCACACCTTGCTACACTTTGCAACCAGATGGTCAACTTCCTCGGTATCATGCAGAACGAGTGGGCAGGCGCACAGGCTTTCTCATCATTTGATACATATCTTGCAGCTTTCGTTAAGGCTGACAACCTTTCATATGAGCAGGTTAAGAAGGCAGTTGAATCCTTTATCTACGGTGTAAACACTCCAAGCCGTTGGGGTACTCAGGCTCCTTTCTCCAATATCACACTCGACTGGACAGTTCCGAACGACCTCGCAGAGCTCAACTGTATCGTTGGCGGCAAGGAGATGGACTTCAAGTACAAGGACTGCCAGAAGGAAATGGATATGGTCAACAAGGCTTTCATCGAGATCATGATCGAAGGTGACGCTAACGGCCGCGGATTCCAGTATCCGATCCCTACATATTCCATTACAAGAGACTTTGACTGGTCAGAGACAGAGAACAACAAGCTCCTTTTCGAGATGACAGCTAAGTACGGAACACCTTATTTCTCCAACTACATCAACTCCGACATGGAGCCTTCTGATGTACGTTCCATGTGCTGCCGCTTGAGACTCGACCTTCGTGAGCTTCGTAAGAAGTCCGGCGGATACTTCGGTTCAGGTGAGTCCACAGGTTCTATCGGTGTTGTTACTATCAACCTTCCTAGGATCGCTTACCTTGCTAAGGACGAGGCTGATTTCTTCAAGCGTCTCGACAAGATGATGGATATCGCAGCCCGTTCCCTTAAGGTTAAGAGACAGACCATCACAAAGCTTCTCGATGAGGGACTCTATCCTTACACAAAGCACTACCTCGGATCATTCAACAACCACTTCTCAACGATCGGTCTTGTCGGTATGAACGAAGTTGGTCTCAATGCTAACTGGCTCCATAAGGACCTCACACACGAGTGCACACAGGAGTTCGCTAAGAAGGTATTGAACCATATGAGAGAGCGCCTCTCCGATTATCAGGAAGAGTACGGCGATCTTTATAACCTCGAGGCTACACCGGCTGAGTCCACATCCTACAGACTTGCTAAGCACGACAAGAAGCGTTATCCGCAGATCATCACAGCTAACGATGCAAGCGGCGTATTCTACTACACAAACAGCTCACACTTGCCTGTCGGATACACATCCGATATCTACGATGCACTTGATATCCAGGATCAGCTCCAGACACTTTACACATCAGGTACAGTATTCCACGCATTCCTCGGTGAGAAGCTCCCTGACTGGAAGAGCGCAGCTAACCTCGTACGTAAGATCGCAGAGAACTATTCTCTCCCTTACTACACAATGTCTCCTACATACTCCATCTGCCAGGCTCACGGCTATCTCGCAGGCCAGGTTGAAGAGTGCCCTGTCTGCGGCAAGAAGACAGAGACCTACAGCCGTATCACAGGTTATTATCGTCCGGTTCAGAACTGGAACGACGGTAAGACTCAGGAGTTCAAGGATCGTAAGCTCTACGATATCAAGACTTCCGTATTGAAGCACAGAGGACCTGTCGTAAATGCTGAGGCTACAACCAACAACCTCCAGTCAGAAGCAGCTGAGGTCGGAGGCAAGGCAATGCTCTTTACGACAAAGACATGCCCTAACTGTAAGGCAGCTAAGGGTTACCTTGACGAAGCAGGTATCGAGTACGTAGTTATTGATGCTGAAGAGCAGCAGGAGCTCAGCGAGAAGTATGACATCATGCAGGCTCCGACATTGGTTGTTTTCGAGAATGGACAGTATCAGAACATTTCGAATCTGAGCAACATCAGAAGATACATCATCGATTCTCAGGAAGCTCAGGCAAACTGATCATAAACAAAGCATAAGAAAATCTCCTCATCGGTCGATGGGGAGATTTTTTGTTGCCCGTATTATTGCTCGACAACGAAGACATAGATCACGTCCTCGCTATTACCGCCGCCTCCGCCTCCGGATGAGGAACCGCCGTCGTTGATGATGACATCCTCAGGATACATCTCGGGATCGTATATCTCGGCAAGGCTTATACTAGGGACGGGAAGCTCCGTCTCGATAGTGGTGTTCTCTCCCGTAGAAGAGGAAGAAGGCTCAGCCGTTTCTTCTTCGATGGTTTCTTCAGCGGTCGTGGTCTCTTCAGAGGCGCTGTCGGTCCCGCCTGAGCCGCAGCCGGTCAGAAGGATCAGTAGACTTATGGGGATAAGTATCAGCGGGTGTCTTAGTCGGGTCATGAGTGTTTCTCGAGTCCTTTCAAGATGAGAAGGCCGTCAGACGAGATCGAGCCTGTGTATTCCATGCCGAAGCGATCGAATTCCAGATATATATTCGTACCGTTGCCGAGGTCTGAGAAATCCTTGTTAAATGCAGCTCCAACGCCGGAGAGAGCTTCCTCGACGCTTTCAAACTTGACTACGTAGATCTCGTAATCTTCAAGGACATAGTCTGAATCATCCGGCCAGTACCAGCCGTATCCGGTGAAGCCTTCGACTGCGTTCGGGAAGGTGGTCGTGGAGTCTGACAGATCAAAGAGCTTGTATTTCTTATCAACATATTCCTTGACCAGATCATTGATCTCAGAAGTGTCATACGTTATGTTCGCAGGGTTCGTCTCAGCATTCGGATCATATTCAAATGTCGTGACCCTGTTGTCATCGAAAATAGCCAGACCGCTCTCATAGATATAGACATCCATCATATGCTCGCCGTCGTCAAAATCGACCCAATAAGTATCAGGATCATTTGTATCGTAGATATGAGAGATACTGCCGGCGTCTCCCACGATATGATCCTCGAGATTCTCATAGGCGGTGTCGTGATCTTTGTAGTAGATATAGTAATGCGGATATTCGTTGATGTCGTAAGCCACGAATCCTTCCGCGAACTCTTTGTCGGTCAGGTTCAGATCAGCTGCAGTAAGGACCTCGACAGGCCATCCCATGGATGCACACTCCTGAGCGAAATCGTCCAGTTCACTGTGGTTGAAGTCACCGTCGAAGACGTAAGGTCCCAGATTGTTATTCGTTTCGCTGTCACCTGAATCGAATTCGAACGAGATATAGTAATCTCCTTCGTCGTATTCAATTATAGAGACACTGCCGTCATCGGTGATATTATATTCGTCCATGATATCATCGATCAGCTGTTGTTTTGACGGGTCTACCTCTGTGGTGGTCTCTTCTTCCTCGACCTCATCCTCCTCTTCATCGGCTTCTTCCTCAGTTGTCTCAGAAGATTTTGTCTCATCGGTCTTTTCTTTGTCACAGCCCGCGAAAACTATCGGAGCACATGCAATTGCCGAGGATAGCACAATAGCAGCCAGACACTGCCTGAACTTAAGATGTTTCATATATCATTCTTCCTTATCTTTTAAAAGATAAAAAAATTTTACAACATTTTTCCGAAAATAGAAATCCCCGGGTTATTGCCCGGGGATCACTTGTATCGGGGCTCGCATCTGAACGATGTGAGTTATGAACCGAAATTAAACGCCTACTTTTACGATAAACAGGCCGTCAGCGCTCAAGGAACCTGTTGCGTCACCAAGAGGAGTTACGCACTCAAAGCTGATGGAACCGTCATCATTCTCTGTTGTTGTAGCTTCACCAAGCTCAGCAAGTGCTTCATCAAGGTAAGCCTTACCGTCATCGTAGTTCTCGAACTTGAGGATCTCGATGAACTCTTCCTCACCGTAAACCATGAAGCCCTCTGCGCCTTCCTCGCCTGCATCAAGGAGTGTAGCACCCTCGTCGATGTACTGCTGGCAGAGTTCCTTGATCTGAGGATCGTTGTATTTGTCAGGAGATACTGTGAAGAGATCTTCAGCAGCCTGATCATCCTCTGTGTATGGGTAGTAGCACATTACACCGTCTTTTGTGATAGTACCGGAGATCTCGTTGTCGATCGAGAAAGCAGATGTTCCGTTCACTGTGGAGATACCGCTGCTTCCTGCGCCCTCTTTCATTACTGTCTCGAAATGAGACTTAGCTGCATCTTCGTCTGTGAACTTAACGCATACGAACTCGCCGTCCTGGGATCCGCCTGTTGCCTTGAAGCCCTCTACGAATGTGGAAGCGTCTGCGTTGATGTCAGAAGCTGAGATCTCTTCGATCGTGCAGCCCTCGCTCTTTTTAGCTTCCATCTGGGAATTAACTTCGGAATCGCTGAATGAGAGTTCAGGCTCTGTCTCTTCCTCAGTTGTTGTCTCTTCGGCTGTAGTAGTTGTTGTGTCAGCCTTTGTCTCAGTTGTTTCTTCCTTGTTGCAAGCGCTGAATGCGATTGCAGAACCTGCGATGGACATTGTTAAGATCAATGCCATAAGTGTTTTCTTCATTTGAATGTTCTTCATTTTTTCAAACTCCTTATTCTTTTTGAGTCAAAACTCACTTGCAATGTTACCATTTTCGAGAAAAGGCAACAGTTCAAAAATGAGCAAATTATTGAGCACTATTTTGCTATACAAAAAAGGAGCTGCGGTCAGGCAACTCCTCGGTATTTTGTAAATTACTCTGCAACAGCCTCAACGTCTTCAGCAGACTCTTCTACAGAAGGACCCTTCTCTGTCAATGTCATGAGACCTTCAGCATCAATGGAACCTTCAACTGTTGTTGAGATATCGCCTTCAACCTCAGCTGAGAATGTAACTGAACCGTCATCACCCTCTGTGTATTCGAGCTCAACGCCGGCTTCCTCAACGAATTGTGTGATGAATGCCTTAGCGCTGTCTACGGAATCGAACTTGAGCATAAGGATCGTGTCGTATGATGCCATATCGATAGCTGCGAGACCTTCCTCGTAACCTTCCAAATCGATATCCTCGTATGTCATAGGCATCAACATGTACTGCTGGGATGCCTCGTTCTCTGTGATGAAGTTCTTGAGAGCTTCGCAGTTGTAGTCGTCAGCGCTTACAGTAGGAAGACCGAAGGCATTTGTCTCTTCAGTAGTCTCTGTATCCTCGGAAGTAGCTTCTGTCTCTTCCTCGGTTGTTGTCTCTTCTGTTGTTTCCTCAGTTGTTGTTTCTTCTGTAGTAGTTGTTGCCTCAGCCTTTGTCTCGTCAGCTTCCTTAGAGGAACATGCTGCTACTGCGAGCATCATGGAAAGAGCAAAACCTGCTGCAATGATCTTAGACTTTTTCATTGTTTTTTCTCCTTGTCCAAAATGTATTGTCTTTTGACAAACAAGAAAATTTTATCATTTCTTTTTCGAAAACATGAAACAAAAAAAATAATGCAGTTAGTACTGAAAATTGTCACAAATATACTAAATCCGACAAAAAACAAAATATCTGCCACAAATGTAGTGTTTTACGTGATTGACACCCATTTATATTCTATGTAAAAATAACTCGGTTATATTTTCGATTGTGTTGGAAAAAGGTAGGGACATATGCTTCAGATAAAGAATATCAAAAAAGAGTACAAAACAGGCGATCTCGTTCAGATGGCACTCGACGATGTGTCGATCAATCTCCGTGATAACGAATTCGTAGCGATCCTCGGACCTTCAGGTTCAGGTAAGACAACGCTCCTTAATATCATCGGCGGACTTGACCGTTACGATTCGGGCGACCTGATCATCAACGAGATCTCAACAAAGAAATATAAGGACCGCGACTGGGATTCCTACAGAAACCACACTATCGGCTTCGTTTTCCAGAGTTATTTCCTGATCCCGCATCAGACAGTATTAAGCAACGTCGAGCTCGCTCTGACGATCTCCGGTATCAGCAAGGCAGAGCGCAGAAAGCGCGCCATCAAGGCACTGGAGCAGGTAGGTCTCGGCGATCAGCTCCATAAAAAACCGAACCAGATGAGCGGTGGCCAGATGCAGCGTGTAGCTATCGCACGTGCTCTTATCAATAATCCTGATATCCTTCTTGCCGATGAGCCTACAGGTGCTCTTGACACAAAGACAAGTATCCAGGTAATGGATCTTCTGAAGGAAGTCGCTAAGGACAGGCTCGTTGTTATGGTTACACATAACCCTGAACTTGCCGAAGAATACGCAACAAGAATAATCAAGCTCCGCGACGGTAAGGTTACGGCCGACTCCGATCCGTATATCCTCGAGAACGAGGAAGTAAAGGCTGAGCACAAGAACATGGGTAAATCCTCCATGTCAGTTGCAACTGCAGTTTCCTTGAGCTTCAACAACCTGAAAAGCAAGCTCGGAAGAACTCTTCTTACTGCTTTCGCAGGTTCCATCGGTATCATCGGTATCGCTCTTATCCTGTCACTTGCAACAGGCGTCAAGAACTATATCGACGACATCCAGAAGAACACCATGACTTCTTATCCGATTACCCTCGAAGAGCAGACCATGGACTTAAGTTCGCTCATTCAGGCGTCGACCGAGAACGGTGAAAAGAGAAAAGAGGAACTGAGCGACAGGACTTATGACAGAGTCTACTCCAACTCGATGAACCTCGAGATGGCTAATGCCCTCACGACCAGTATGACCAAGAACAATCTTAAGAAGTTCAAGGAATATCTGGATTCTCCGGACTGCGAACTTAAGAAATATGTGGGCGAGAACGGTATCGTCTACGACTACAGCGTTGATTTCGATGTTTATACATATGACTCGGAGGGTGTGTTCTTCAACACGAACCCGATGGCCGGCGGTCAGACCATCACGGGAATGAACGGAGCCAGTTACTCCATGAGCTACGGCAAGAACGTATCATTCGGCGAGATGCTCCCGGGTAAAGACGGCGATCTCATAAGCCGCGTAGTTAAGGACAACTACGAAGTGATCTACGGACAGTGGCCGCAGAGCTACGATGAAGTCGTCATCGTCGTTAATGCCGTTAACGAACTCCAACTCGACACGATGTATGAGCTCGGTTTCCTTCCAAATGACGAATATCTCGAGATGACCGAGAGTTTCAAGAAGATGGACGAGATCGAAGTCAAGGACGTGGAACTCCAGTATGAGGACATCATCGGAAAAGAATACTATGTTTTCGCGAACTCAGATGAGTATGAGAAGAACAACGGACTTTTCCAGTATATCGGTGACAACAAGCTCAAGATGGAGGACAGGGCAAAGGATGTTACGACAGTCAAGGTCGTAGGTATCATCAGAGCGCTTCCTGATGCGGAGAATGCCAACCTCTATAGACCGGTAGCTTATACGAACGCGCTTGCTAAGCACCTTATCGAGACTGCCAACAACAGCGAAGTCGTTAAGGCCCAGGAAGCTACACCTGACATCAACGTCCTTACGGGATTGTCATTCAGCCCTGCTTCCGATGAGGAAAAGTGCGAGGATGCGAGAAAATATCTCGAGGGCCTCGGAGTATCCGACAAGGCCGAGTTCATTAAGGAATCCACCAAGCAGATGTACGCCGGAAACGACGACATGCTCGCACAGATCGAGGAAATGGACGAGACGCAGCTTGCCGCCATGTTCGACCAGTATATGGGTAACCCTGACGACGAGACACTCCTTCAGATCTATAACTACATGATCTCTCCGGGTTCATATGATGACAACATGACCGCGTTCGGAATGACGGATGTCGATGCTCCTACGTCTATCAAGATCTATACTGATTCCTTCGAGAACAAGGATCATATCTCCGAGTGTATCGAGAAGTATAACGAGTCCGCGGATGAGAAGGATAAGATCGTCTATACAGACTATATCGGACTTCTCCTGTCTTCCGTAACAAGGATCATCAACGTTATCTCATACGTTCTTATCGCGTTCGTTGCGGTATCTCTTGTCGTATCATCGATCATGATCGGTATCATCACATACATCTCCGTTCTCGAACGTACCAAGGAGATCGGTATCCTTCGTGCCATCGGTGCATCGAAGAACAACATCTCTCTCGTGTTCAACGCGGAGACGTTCATTATCGGTCTTTGCTCGGGTATCATAGGTGTCGGCCTGACGCTTATCATGCTGCTGCCGATCAATATGATCATTCACCATATCGCGGAAAGAAACGACGTCAACGCCGTTCTTCCTGTGATCCCTGCGATCGTACTCGTACTTCTGAGCGTATTCCTGACATTCATAGGTGGTCTCATCCCATCGAAAAAGGCCGCCAACATGGATCCTGTCAGCGCCCTTCGTACGGAGTAATATCAATAATCAAATAAGAATTCCATCAAAGTGGGAGGACCGCATTTTCAAAGGACTCGGCTACTACAAAACAGCCGACCATGCGGCCTCCTATTTTTGACGGTCTGTAGATCAGGAAATCGAGATCCTTATAGCTTCCGTCCTTGCAGACCTGTCTGAACGCGGCACGCACGGTCTTCTTGTCATCAGGGAAGTTCCTTAGGATCTTACGCAGATCGTCTATGTCGTCCGGATGGATGCAGTCTTCGTAATTGCTGCTGAATCTCTCGTAGAATTCCTTCTCGGTAAAACCGTAAGCTGCTGTGTGCTTGATGCCGAGCGGTGTAACGAGCGCTTTTTCTTCGCCGACCTCATAAGTAAAGATTCCCGTGTTGCCTGAATTGATGACGGCAGACAGAAGTTTAGCGAGGTTGGTGTTCTTCTCTTCGAGAACTTTACGCTTGGTAATGTTTTCGATAGAGATATAGAAAAGACAGCGCTTGTCGGTATGTGCGATCCTTCGGGCCTTGATATGAAGCCACAGATTGCGGTCCTTGCTCGGGACGGCAGAAGGGAACTTAAGCTCGACTATGTGCTCGTCGGACGTGGTCGATGCGGACTCGAGGATCTTGTTGACCCTGTGCCTGTCAGAAGGATCGACGATATCGAGGATATTCAAACTTGAAAAATCGATACCCTTTGAATCAACGAGACGGAGCTCCTTATAGAACTCTTTGTTGAGCCTCATGGCCGTGAGCTTGCCGTCATACAGCTCGAAAACACCGGCAGGGCCGATGAACGCGTTGAACAGGAGTGATGTCTGCGACGTGGAATCCCAGAAATCGTAATTGTCAAAGTTGTTGTCCATACTGAGCACAGGCGGGATCTCACAGATAGTTGCTTCATCGAGCATCTTCTCGAACTCGTTCAGCGGGAGCGGCCTTGAGAAGTAGAAGCCCTGAACGATCGAACAATCGATGGTCTTCAGGAAGTCAGCCTGCCTTGCTGTTTCTACACCCTCGGCGATTACCGGAATGCTCAGCCAGTGTGCCATACGGATTATGGAGTCGAGGATGACGCCGCCGCGGTAAACAGTTGACGGATCATCTTCTTCGTCAGAATAAAGGAACATCATGTCGAGCTTGATCATGTCGACAGGAACGTGCTTCAGTGTGTTAAGAGAGGAATAACCGCTTCCGAAGTCGTCCATCTTTATATTAAATCCGTGGGTCCTGAGCTCATCCAGTGTTGAGATGATGACATCACCGTTTTCGGTGTATGCGGACTCCGTAACCTCCAGATCAAGAAGACTCGGTTCGATGTCGTACTTCTCGATGAGATCATAGATGATCTGTGTAAAATCAGTTTTGTAGAAGTCGCGTCTTGAGATGTTGACCGCCAAAGGAACATTTTTCTTGCCCTCTTTTTTACGCTTGCTCAGGAACTGACATGTCTGTTCCCAGACGATCTGATCAACACGGGCGATGAGACCTGTTTTTTCGAGCAAAGGCACGAAAACATTAGGAGGGATGACCTCGCCGTCAGGTCTGATCCATCTTACAAGAGCCTCGCCGCTTAAAAGTTCCATGCTCATCTGATCGAACTGCGGCTGAACATATATGGTGAACTGATCATTCAAGAGCGCGGTCCTGAGCTCACGTATGAGCTCGAGCTCCTTCACGGTCTCAAGCCTCATTTCTTCCTTGTACCAGACAAATCTGGTAGACGTACTTTCCTTGATGGACTTGATGGCGATGGCCGCACGGTCGCACATGAGATTTACGTCCAGGCTCGGATCCTCGATCTTATAGCCTGCCATATGGAATGTCAGGGTATAGTTCTGGAAAAGGTTATCAAAAAGGTTAATGAGGAACGCGCAGTGCTCATCCGGGTCAAACTTGTTATTCGGCAGACAAAGTGCGTAATTATCTCCGCCCAAGTTACCGACAATGATGTCCTGCTTCTGGAACTTCTCGTCCCTGTAGGCATTACCGATCATGGCCAGGAGCTCGTCGCCCTGCTTTGCACCGAAGATATCGTTGAAGATCTTGAACTTATCGATATCCCATCTGACGATGACAAAACTGGTCCTCGGATTCGAATCGATGAGATTTCTTACTCTCGAATAGAACGAAGCCCTGTTATAAAGTCCGGACACGCGGTCGAACTCCGACTTATACTGGTCGGTGATATCACTCTTGGTAAACGCGATATATCTCTTCGCATCATCAAGATACGTGAACAGGAACTTCTTACGCTTGATCTGAACTTCCTCCTGCTCCTTGTCATATACGGAATATGAATCAGAGAATACGTTCTTGCTCTTAAGTTCCTTCGTAAGGTTCTTAAGCTCGATAGCCCTCGCGCAGTTCATCTGCTGGTTCTCTACAACATATCCCTCCAATGCGGAGTAGATGAAATCACCATAGTCCATGGTATCCTTCGCCTTCATGGCAGGATCTTCCTGAAGGATCCTTATGGTCTCTGTCTTCGTATCGATAACTGCCAGCATCTCATACTCGAAGTTGAAGATCCTCTTGATGATCATCTTTGAAGTATGATCCGAGTTGATATTTGAAAGCTGTGCAAAGACTTCTCTGTCTCGTGTCTCCGGATTTGTGACCAGGAACAGTTTTGCTTCAAACCACTCCGAGTCGTCTGTAGCAAGCCTCATGAAGAGTTCTTCTTCCAGACTGTCGACGTTATTGTTCATCATGTCTATGAGATTTTCCGTCGTAAACATCGTGTCGTAGTAATCTCTTCTTTCCTTCGACGTGTCGATCAATCCCTTGAAGAAATCCAGGTACTCCGATGCGCTGTTGATCTTCTTTTCCGGCTCGATAAAATCCTTAGCATAGAAAGTACTAAGCACCTTATCAGTCGTAAGGTTCAGGTGGAAAGCAACCTTATCGTCTCTGAGCGCATTGGTATAGCGTCTTCTTGACGTGTCATACTTATCCACGTTCTTCATGAAGTTCGTAACATCATGCGCCGCAAAAAGTGCACCTATGACGTGCTTGCTCTCATTGTAGGTGGTCTTATATGACACCTGCATCCACAAGGTCTTACCGAAGATCGAACTGAAGTGTATAAACTCCGTTCCCTGATCAACACCCGAATCGATATCCGAATACATCTTGAGATATCTCTCCTTAGACTCATCGAAAACCATATCCTCCGAATAATAAGGAACCGGTTTGCTGTCAGAGTCGTGAAGCGAGATCAGCTTCGTCGTCGCGTCATAATCCCACGTGATCGTATTTGATATGGAAAGAGCCAGGCTGTTCTTTGTATTTTCTCTCTTAAGGAGCTGCTCGGTGTTTTTGAACTCCTTGATATCAGTAACAAGCGCCACCAGTTTCAATGTGTTAGCTCTGTCAGGCTCTACAAAAGATCCCTTGACCCTGAGCCACAGCGATACGCCGCGGTATTCAAAAGCAGATGCCGCAGTATAATCCACATCATTTTTCTCCAGAACAGCAGCCTTCTTGATGGTATACAAAAGTGCATTATATTCTTCAGCCGGCATGCTCTCGATAACATCCTGGCTGTACATCGGATCACTGGAATAAAGTATGATCAGCTCATCTTCTCTTACTTCGGCAATGATGAAGACACCGTCTATACCGTCCAAGACCGTCTGCAGGTTGACCGAGATATCTGCAACAGGAGTATCAAGTGCAAATGACTTAACATCAGAATCTTCACTGAATACAAATCTGTTCTTACCTAAGTTCTTAGCCTTATAAAGTGCTGCGTCAGCCTCAGAATAGAGGTCCTCAAGGGAAGCTTGTCCGCCCGTAAATACTACTACGCCGACACTGCTGGTCATAAGTACTGACTCGCCGTTTCTCTGGCAGTCATACTGCAGGGAATTGATGAGTTCCTGAGCCTTGTTGTTGGCAAGCCATGCCTTATCAAGATTCGTCATCAATACGATGAACTCGTCGCCGCCAAGTCTTCCTACGATATCGTTATCTCTGAATGTCTTCTTGATCTTCGTAGCGATATCAACGAGAACGTTGTCACCTGTCCTGTGACCGAAGTGGTCGTTGATCTCCTTGAAGTTATCGACGTCGATCATGAACAGGGCATTGAGCTGATCCAAGCCGTCATTTTTGATGTGATAGTCGATCTTGTTCATGACTGACTCGTGATTAAGTACGCCGGTCATGAGATCCTGCTCAGCTGCTTTGATGAGACTGTCTTTCTCCTCACGCTGCTTACTGATATCAAGCACTGAGAAAAGTATGCAGACGTGGTCGTTTTCAGGATTTATCAGGAAGAAGTATTCATAGTTGACCCATTTTGAAGGGAATTCTTCCGTGTTAACGTAGAACTCGGTCGAAGATCCCGTAAGTCCTGCGTTGTATTTCTTCATAATGTTTTCTCTGTCGAGGTTTGCGAAGTATCTGTGCTCGCTTATATCTACTGAGATAAGTCTGTCAGATCTGGTGATGAACTCGCTTATGGACATATCCATATGGACGACCTGTCCGTCTTTAAGTGCCGTGAAGTCAAGCATCTTCCAGTCTGATACATCCACAAAAGCGCAGCAGAGGGCATTGTTCGGAAGTGCCATGTAGATCTCGATCTGCTTTTTGAAGCGCATCTCAGCTTCATAGGTCATCGTGCAGTCTTCAGATGTTCCGATGATCCCGACGATCTTGCCTTTGCTGTCCTTGACGGGTCTTTTCGAGCATCTGCAGTAGATGGTCCTGGACAATTCAACTATCTCTATAGGAATGACGACATTCTCGACAGGCTCACCGGTCGCAATGACCTTAAGTTCCAGGTCTTTCTGAAGTTTAAGATGGTCAGGGGAGCCAAACAGTTCCTCATCGGTCTTGCCGATAAGATCTTCCACGCATTTGGAATTGGTGAGTACTGCGAATTTCTCTGAGGCAGCCAGATACTTAAGATCCGTGTCCTTCAAATAACAAGGTATAGGAGAGTTGTTAAAAAACTCTGTGTATGCCGAAAGAGCAAGCTTGCTCTTCTTAGAGTTAGCTCTGTCTAATACCATACTTCACCATCCAACACATAAACTACTTATTATTATAAATAGCAAATTGTTATTTTACAAATAAACATACCGTGAACAAACAGTATGAAATCCCTAATGACAGGGAGCAAATACTAGATTTCAGATCAAAATCCAGCAATCAATCTCTATTCATAGGGATATAACACTAGAGTATGAACGGTAATCCATTCAATAATCCCTAATGACAGGGAGCAAACACTAGATTTCAGATTAAAATCCAGTAATCAATCCCTATTCATAGGGATATAACACTAGAGTATGAGCGGTAATCCATTCGATAATCCCTATTGATAGGGAGAAATAACTGTTTTTGGGGTGCAATCCATCTTTCAAGGCCTGTAAACAGGGACTCTTGATGGATCTTTGTCGTTTTTTGTCGTCTTTTAAACTTTTTTGTAAGTTGAATTGAAAAATGGAGATCGTATTCTTTGGGAAAGGAGGTGCAACTATGCATTCAATGAATTATCTTGCAATTCAAATATCATATCTTGAACATTTGATCAGTGAACTTCCCGATGGAAACTTCGGAAAATACAGAGGAAAGCAAGTCCTGTACATTTATCGTATGCCTTCAGATCCTAAAGTGTGCTGGAGTAACAACAGAAGATATTGCCTTGAAACAAAACGGGGAAATAGAATGTGTGAGGAAGTAAGAAAGAGCAACCTTTTAAAAAACAAACACAACATGTTGATGGATGATTGGAAATCTAACTATGTCGGGGTTCCTCCAAAAATCCAGATGCCATATAAGAGGCAAAGCAAAATGAATTACGAGTTTTTTGATAGTTCTTTGGAAAACCAGAATCCTAATGATACAGAAAGTTTATTGGAATACAACAACAGAAAGTTCAGATCTAAGAATGAGGTTTTAGCGGCGCAGATCCTTGATAAGATGAACATTGAGTACAAAGTTGAACCTAGATTCTCAACAGGGTCAAAGTACTTCTACCCTGATTTCATTATAGGGGTTAAAGAATTAGATAAATCTGCTTACGTTGAAATATACGGCAAGATGGATGACATGGAATATGTTTCTGCCAACTCAAAAAAGAATGGTCTGTATTTTAAGGCTGGTTTAAGGCAAGGCAGAGACTATATCCCGTTTTATTCCGGAGATGCCAAGACATTTGATGTGGAAGCATTTGAAATGCAGATCAAGGCATGGTTGGAATTAGCAGCCGAGGAGATTGTGAGGCAGGCGGCAGGTGAGGGCGAAAAAACTTGAAATAAAGCAGTAAACCGCTTATTATATTGACAGCAACTTTAATAAATGTTACAGTTGCTTGTATTTTTTAAAGCGAGGTATAGAGTCTATGGAGCATATCAAGACAGTTGAGACACGCAACCTTTGCGAGAGCGCTAAGAACGGTGGATGCGGCGAGTGCCAGACATCTTGCCAGTCTGCTTGCAAGACAAGCTGCGGTATCGCAAACCAGAAGTGCGAGAACGAGAACAAGTAATTTCTTGTTTTATGCGAATTTTAAGGCAACCGCTTCATTTGGGGCGGTTGTTTTTTAAAGGAGAAACATGATCCATCAGTTTAAACTTAACGGCTATAACATAGTACTCGACGTGTGTTCAGGTTCTGTCCACGTTGTGGACGACGTAACATACGACCTTATCGCAGGTTTTGAGACATCCGGCAGGGATGAGCTCATCGATGAGCTTGCTTCAAACTACAAGGACATCGACAGAGATGAACTTACGGAGATCTACGAGTCTGTTGAAGGACTTAAGGAGCAGGGCAAACTTTTTACCGAAGATACTTTTGAGCCGAAAGCTACTGTGCTCAAGGCCAAGACAAACGGCGTTGTTAAGGCACTTTGCCTTCACATCGCACACACCTGTAACCTCAACTGCGAATACTGTTTTGCTTCCCAGGGTAAGTACCATGGCGACAGGGCGGTAATGAGTTTCGAGGTCGGCAAGCGCGCTCTTGATTTCCTTATCGAAAACTCCGGCTCAAGACGTAACCTCGAAGTTGACTTCTTCGGCGGCGAGCCGCTCATGAACTTCGATGTTGTAAAACAGCTTGTCGCTTACGCCAGATCCGTCGAAAAAGAAAAGGGCAAGAACTTCAGATTTACCCTTACGACCAACGGCGTTTTGATCGATGATGACGTTATCGAATTCGCAAATAAGGAAATGAGCAACGTGGTCCTTTCCCTCGACGGAAGAAAAGAGATCCACGACCACTACAGAGTTGACTATAACGGCAAGGGAAGCTGGGAGAAGATCGTTCCTAAGTTCCAGAAACTGGTCAATGCCCGTGAAGGCAAGAACTACTACATGAGAGGAACCTTCACGCACAGAAATCCTGACTTCCTTGAAGATATTAAGACCATGTTGGACCTCGGATTTACAGAGCTTTCAATGGAGCCTGTAGTCTGCGGCGAGAACGATCCTGCAAGACTTACCGAGGAAGATAAAGAGATCGTCATGAAGCAGTATGAGGATCTTGCAAAGCTCATGATCGAGAAGGATAGGGAAGGAAAACCTTTCACCTTCTATCATTACATGTTGGACCTTAAGGGCGGACCATGTATCTATAAGAGAATCTCGGGCTGCGGCGCAGGAACCGAGTACATGGCGGTAACTCCTTGGGGAGATCTTTACCCGTGCCACCAGTTCGTCGGTGATGAGAAGTTCCTATTAGGAAACATCTTTGACGGCGTAAAGAACGACAACATAAGAGAAGAATTCTTCAAGTGCAACGTATACACGAGAGAAGAATGTAAGAACTGCTGGGCAAGGCTTTACTGCTCCGGCGGATGCTTTGCGAATGCATATCATGCAACAGGCTCGGTCAACGGCATTTACGAGTACGGATGCGATCTTTTCAGAAAACGTATGGAGTGCGCATTGATGCTGGCGATCGACAGAGAATTCAATCAAGATGGAAACTCCGCTCAATGATTTCGTAAGTACATATGTCATGACCAACCCCGTCAGATTTCATATGCCGGGGCATAAGGGTCATGACCTGTTTCACGGCAGATTGTACGGCTTTGAGGCCGACATCACCAAATTTGACATAACTGAAGTAAAGGGCACGGAGAATCTCATAGAACTCAGTGAAGCAAATGCTTCAGAGATCTTCGGATGCCCGACATATTATTCGACGGAAGGATCATCCCTTTGTATCCGCGCGATGATGTCGCTTCTTCTTAAGAAGACCGGCATCAGGACCGTTGTGGCTGCACGTAACTGCCACAACTCTTTTATCACGGCATGTGCGCTACTTGACTTGGATGTGGTCTGGATCCCTGACGATGACGGACTTCTGTCGACCACCGTGGACCTTTCCGTCCTGGACAGGATTCTTACTGAGACTAAGGCATGCTGTGTTTATATCACTTCCCCTGATTACCTGGGATCTGTGAGCGATATCGCCGCCATTTCCGACGTCTGCAGGAAGCACGGAACTTATCTTGCCGTGGACAATGCGCACGGAGCTTATCTCAAGTTCTTCAACAGCCATCCGATGCAGCTTGGCGCAGATATTTGCTGTGACAGCGCTCACAAGACTTTGCCGGTCCTTACGGGCGGTGCATATCTTCATGTGTCGGAGGATCTTAACGAGATGGATGTAAGGCGCGAGATGTCGCTATTCGCATCCACCAGTCCGTCCTGGCTCATACTGGCTTCTTTGGACCGCTGTAATGGTTACATGGCTGATCCGAAGTTTGCTCTTTCTCTTCGAAAACTCTCTTCAAAGGTTCAATCCATATCGAATAACATCAGTATCAAAACACACGGCAATGAATATCTGAAACTTACCTTATGTCCGAATTCCCTGGGCTATACGGGTGATATGTTTGCTGATGTTCTAAGGACTTATAATATCGAGCCTGAATTCAGCGACGAAAACTTTGTGACGCTGATGTTCTCCGTAAACACAAAAGATGAGGACTTCGATATGCTTATGAAAGCACTGGATTCCGTGGAGCCGATGGATCCTTTGGATATCCCGGTGATAAGTGTTCCGGCACCGGAGAAAGTCGTAAGCATCAGACAGGCCGTGATGGGCAGGACCGAGGTCGTTGATATCGATAAGGCTGAAGGACGTGTGGCAGGCTTCGCGAAGACTTCATGCCCGCCGGCAGTTCCGATCGTTATAGCAGGCGAGAGGATAAAGGCAGAGCATATCAAGGCACTGCAGGCATACGGTTTTGAGACCATTGAGGTATGTTGTGATTTTGAATAATATATAAGCATGAACTTTTGGTAGATTGTCTCCGTACATGTGTTGTATACTTGTATGGAAGTTAAATTATAAAGGATATATGCTTATGGATTTCATTATTTCTTCCACACAGTTAAAGAAGGGCGGAAACGCCGTCATATATGACCGCAAGGCATTAAGCGGCGTCAAAAAGATCGCTTCCAAATTTGCGGGCGACATCAAAGCCGTATTCGGAACGGAGCCGAAGCTCCTTGAAGACGGTGAAGCCAAAAGTCCGATCTACGTAGGAACCGTCGGCGACAAACTCATCACAAAACTCGGAGTCGATATTTCCGATATCGAAGGCAAGCGCGAGGTATATAAGATCGAAGTAAAGGACGGCGCTCTCATTATCACGGGAAGTGACAAGCGAGGCACCATCTACGGAATGTTCAAGATCTCTGAGATGCTTGGCGTATCGCCGTTTATCGACTGGCTCGACATTCAGCCGGTTAAGCAGAAAGACTTTAAGATCCCGGGCGATTACTGCATGGTCTCCAAAGAGCCATCAGTCAAGTTCAGAGGATTTTTCATCAACGACGAGTGGCCTGCTTTCGGCAACTTCTGCAACAAGAGGTTCGGAGGCTTCAACGCCAAAGTTTATGAACATGTTTTCGAGCTGCTTCTAAGGCTTAAGGGAAATTACATGTGGCCTGCAATGTGGTCGGCGATCTTCCCGAACGACGGTCCGGGACTTAAGAACTGCGAGCTCGCGGATGAGCTGGGTGTTGTCATGGGCATGAGCCACCATGAGCCGTGCTTAAGGCAGGGCGAGGAGTATAAGTATCTCAGAGGTCCGAAGTCCAAGTATGGCGACGCGTGGAATTTCCTTACCAACGAGAAGGGCATCACGAAGTTCTGGGAGGACGGCCTTAAGCGTAGCGGCAAGTTCGAGAACGTCGTGACCGTGGGCATGCGCGGCGAAGCTGATACCGCCATCATGGGTAAGGATGCGACCTTAAAGGACAATATCGATCTTCTTCGAAAAGTATTGAAGACGCAGAACAAGCTCATCAAAAAGTATGTCAACGAAGACCTCGACAAGGTGCCGAGGATGCTCGCGCTCTATAAGGAAGTCGAGCCGTATTTCTACGGCGACGATAAGACGGAAGGACTCATGGGAGACCCTGAACTCGAGGGCGTTACTTTGATGCTCTGTGATGATAACTTCGGTAACTTAAGGACCGTTCCGACACCTAAGATGCGTAAGCACAAGGGCGGCTACGGAATGTACTATCACTTCGATTATCACGGACTGCCGGTATCATTCGAGTGGTTCAACACGTCGCATATCTCAAAGGTATGGGAGCAGATGACGACCGCTTATGACTTCGGCATCAGGGATCTGTGGATCGTTAATGTGGGTGATATCTTCAGTAACGAATATCCGCTGTCATACTTCCTGGAACTCGCTTATGACTTTGACAGATGGGGCACGGGAAACTTCGGCAGTGCCAAGGAATATACAAGACTGATGGTGGACCGTAACTTCAAGGGCAAGATGACTTCAGCGGAACTTAAGAAGTGCGCTGAGCTTTTGGAAGGTTACACCAGGATCACGTCAGCCAGAAGGACGGAGGCCATGAATGAACAGGTCTACCAGCCGTTCTTCTATAACGAGGCTTTCGAGACACTTGAGAAGGTTGAGAAACTGATGAGCGACGCTCAGAAACTTTACGATAAGCTCGAAGGCAATACAAAATATGCCTTCTACGAACTTATATGGTTGCCTCTTACGGCAAACATGAACGTTCAGAGAATGTGGCTTTTGACCACTCTCAATCACGGATTTGCTCAGATCGGAAGTACGTATGCGATGATACTCGGAGATAAGATCGATGAGTGTATCAGTTACGACAGAAAGATCGTCGACGAGCTTCATAAGATCCATGACGGAATGTGGTACGGCATGGGCCTGTCAGAACATATCGGATTTAACGCTTGGTGCGAGGAAGGGTGCAAGTACCCTGTTATTCACAGGTTTGAGCCGGCTAACAAGGAGAGGCTCATCGTACTTGCAAGGGGAAGCCACCAGTATTCTGAGGGAAAGTTCTGGACAGGTCATGTGCCGGTAGTCGACACATTCCTTGACCCGTCTAAGGACGAGGCTGAGCTGATCCTCTCGACAGCAGGAACGCCTAAGGCGAACTTCAAGGTCGAGAATCCTAATTTGTTCTTCACTATTTCAGAGACGGAAGGAACAGTTAAGCCGTTCACGATGAAGGTACTCAAGATCAAACTCGACAGGAGTAAGATCAAGAAGATGGCGAAGGTTCCTGAGATCTGCATTCACTGTGCGGACGGAAACGTTGTCGTTAAGCTGCCGGTAAATAAAGCGGCAGATGTCGGCGCCGGTAAGAAGGCTGACGGAACGTACTACTGGTGCGGCAGGAAGATCGATATGAACGAGACTGTCATTAATGCGCCGCTTCACCAGAGAACCTGGCCGAACAGCATCGACGCGATGGATTATATCTCCATCGAGGCCAAGGATTTTTATAGCAAGACAGATTCCGCGAAGGGCGGATTTAAGGTCATCGAGGACTACAGCAGGGGCTTTGATGCGGTCAAAGCTTATCCGCAGGATATTGTTTTCGGAAAGGATGCGCCAAAACTTACTTACAGGGTCTGTGTGCCTCGTAAGGGCGAGTACGGGGTCACGCTTTATGTGAACCCGAGCAATCCGCACACCAGGGACAACGAGATCTGGTTCGGCATAAGCGCCAACGACGGCAGGATGAAGAAGGTCAACATGATAAACCCGTACTTCGCGGTCGGCGACGGCAATCCTTATTGGTCTTTGGGTGTGCTCGAAAACAAGCGCGAGATCACAGTCCATCTGAATCTCAAGGAGGGCATGAACGAGATCAATATCTTCGCGATCGACCCGAACCTGGTCCTCCAAAAACTCGTGATCTTCGAGGGCGAGGAATACCCGGCGATGTCGTACCTCGGACCGAAACCGACATTCAAGAGTTAAGCGGGATCGACTCAAAATAATTAATTGGACCTAAGTCAGCATCTGCCATCTTACCGTGGCAGATGTTTTTTTATATTCTCGAAAACCCTGATTGCAAGGGCGTTGCGCTCATGTTAACATTAGTTGCTTGCCTTATGCGGCGTGGCGGTCATACCATGGAGCCATCAAACAAAGGAGGCCGACAAACATGTTAGCAGAAAACATCAAAACAATGAGAAAACAAAAGGGATTTTCACAGGAGGAAGTAGCGACCAGACTTAATGTCGTACGACAGACTGTGTCCAAATGGGAAAAAGGATTATCCGTTCCGGATGCAGATACAACCGTAAGGCTCGCGGATCTGTTCGGAGTATCGGTAAGCGAACTCGTGGGAGAAGAGATCAAAGAAACAGATTCATCAGATGCCGTTGAGCAACTCTCGAGACTGAACGCACTGATGGCTATCCAGATCCAGAATAAGCAGAAGTACAGGAAGATCATCATAACGATCGCGATCATCATGGTCCTGGTAGCAGCTCTTGCATTAATACTCCCTCATTGGAACAGCATCTGGCATGATTTCGGAGCTAATCTATATCATATGATCAACGGCTGATCTTATGATCAGAACCACTTGTTCTTGCGGGCGATAAACGCGAGCATAACTATGACGGCTATAGACAGGATGATGACATAGATGTAGCCGAACTGCCACTTAAACTCCGGCATCGATTCGAAGTTCATGCCGTACCAGCCGACGATGATCGTAAGAGGGAAGAAGATCGTCGTTAAGACGGTGAGGTACTTCATGGTGTTGTTCATCTTGGCATCCATGTGGACCGAGTATGCATCCTGAACATGGACTACCGCGTTGTTGATGGAGTCCACGTCTTCTCTGAGCCTGGTGATCCTCTGGTTCATGTTCACCATATACATAAGAGCGTCGTTTTCCGAGAACAGTTCGTTCTCGTCTGCTTCCAGCACCTCGAAGATATCCAGGCACTGCTCGTAGTAGTTTCTTATCTCCAGGAGCTTTCGCTTAAGGCGCAGCAGGGTCAGGTTTATGTCGTCGTCAGGCTTGCCGTGGAGGATGCTCTCCTCCATCTCGGTGACCTGGAGGCTGAGTTTCTCGATGAAGGAAACATCCTTTGACAGCAGCTCATCGAAAAAGGCGTATATCAGTTTCTCGAGCGTCATGGTCGCCGGGGTGAAGCGCTTGGTGGCGCGGATAAACTTCTCGTAGGTCGAGCGGTCCGTATCAAGGACGTCGACCACGTAAAGAGCATTCTTCATGATGTACAAAGCGACGTAATCGCTGTCGTCGTTGTCGGTCTCGAGGCCGTTACAGTGTACGGGATCGACGACCTTGAGCTCGGTAAATGTGTAGTCGTCATAGATCTCGACGCCGGAACGGAAGATCGTGTTCGCAGTCTTGCAGGCATCGACAGTAGAGTCGGCGACGTTGAGCGCCGGCGCGATCTTCAGGAGTTCCTCCATTGAAAGGTAGCCCGCCACAAGATTCTTTCCGTTCTTGGGAAGCATTGAAGACTCTTTTATCGTATTGGCAAACTCGAAAAACATAACCCGACTCCTCTATTTAAAATATGTCTTATTTATATCACACGAAAAGGCAATGTGAGAAATTTTCTATATAAAAAGGCTACTTTCGTTAGGAATATTTATATATAGCACAATAGTCACCTTTTTCGAGCGGTGGTAAGATAATTCCATACTAAAAATATGAGGTGTCAAATGGACAAAGAACTCATAATCGTGTTGGACTTCGGCGGCCAGTACAACCAGCTGATCGCCAGAAGAGTGCGTGAGTGCAATGTTTACGCGGAGGTGCATCCGTACACGTTGTCGCTCGATAAGATCAAAGAGATGAACCCTAAGGGAATCATCTTCACGGGCGGTCCGAACAGCGTTTACGAATCGTCATCCCCGTCTTACGAAGAGGCTATCTTCAACATCGGCGTGCCGATCCTCGGTATTTGCTACGGTTCGCAGCTCATGGCTTATAAGCTGGGCGGTGAGGTCAAGACCGCTCCGGTAAGCGAGTACGGTCACACGGATATCACTATCGACAGCGACAGCCAGATCTTCGACGGCGTATCCCGTGAGACTTCCGTATGGATGAGTCACACAGACTACATCGCAAATGTTCCTGAAGGATTCAAGATCACGGCCCACAGCAGCGTCTGCCCGGTAGCGGCAATGGAGTGCGCTGACAGAAAGCTCTATGCTACACAGTTCCATCCGGAAGTTATGCATACCGCTGAAGGCCAGAAGATGCTCATTAATTTTGTTATCAACGTATGCGGCTGTAAGGGCGACTGGACGATGGAATCATTCGTCGAGACCAAGGTCCGCGAGATCCGTGAGCAGGTAGGAAGCGGCAAGGTCTTGTGCGCTCTCTCGGGCGGCGTTGATTCATCTGTTGCTGCAGTACTCCTTTCCAAGGCAGTAGGCAAGCAGCTTACATGTGTTTTCGTAGATCATGGTCTTCTTCGAAAAAACGAAGGGGACGAGGTAGAAGAAGTCTTCGGACCAAACGGTTCCTACGACCTCAACTTCATCCGCGTAAATGCGCAGGAGAGATTTTACGAGAAGCTCAAGGGTGTGGATGAGCCTGAGCAGAAGAGAAAGATCATCGGTGAAGAGTTCATCAGAGTTTTCGAGGAAGAAGCAAAGAAGATCGGTAAGGTCGACTTCTTCGTTCAGGGTACGATCTATCCTGATGTTATCGAGTCAGGTCTCGGCAAATCAGCCGTTATCAAGTCTCACCACAATGTAGGCGGTCTTCCTGATCACGTTGACTTCAAGGAGATCATCGAGCCTTTGCGACTCCTGTTCAAGGACGAAGTGCGTCGTGCAGGCTTAGAGCTCGGAATCCCTGACTACCTTGTATTCCGTCAGCCGTTCCCGGGTCCGGGACTCGGTGTTCGTATCGTCGGCGAGGTTACAGCCGATAAGGTCCGCATCGTTCAGGATGCAGACTACATCTTCCGTGAAGAGATCAAGAATGCAGGTATCAAAGGCCTCGGCCAGTACTTTGCAGCTCTTACGAATATGCGTTCGGTTGGTGTCATGGGCGACTTCAGAACATACGATTACGCCGTATGCTTAAGATCCGTCAACACATCCGACTTCATGACTGCCGAGTGCAGCGAGATCCCGTTCTCAGTCCTGCAGAAGGTCATGAACCGTATCATCAATGAGGTCAAGGGCGTCAACCGCGTACTCTTTGACCTGACCAGTAAGCCGCCGGGAACGATTGAACTTGAATAATTGCGAAACGCTGAAAATGCCCTAAAATAGGGCATTCCCAATTTCAATGTCAACAAATGTCAACATAAAATGGCACCTCACTAATTTTATGTCAGGGTGTGTCTGTTATTAATTACTGGTTCTGCAGCTCAAAAAGTTATCAAGAGAACTTAACTCGGATGATATAATTACCTTGTCTGAGGGAGTGATCCCTTAGTCAAGAAAATTAGCAGGTAAACTGGCTGACAAGATCCGTTCGACAGGCGCTGTAACTTGTGTTTATGGACATTGGCAGCCTGAAGGGACCGAAGATACACTAAGTGATCTTCTCAGCTGATAAACAGGCGATGTAAAGGTTTCAGCTATTGTGATCGTTGAGAATGGATTTACAGGAGTGATTAATGATCTATCTTGAAACAGCGAGACTTATCCTCAGAGATTACACCGGCGATGATTTCGAGGCTTTCTACAGGTTAAAGACAGACGAGCAGACCATGTACTATATGCAGGACATTAAGCTCAATTCGATCGAATCCGGTAAAGAAGATTTTGCAAATGTACTGGAAGACCTGGCAAATGAAGAGAGGAATTATTATTTCCTTCACATGGAACTGAAAGAGTCCCATGAGCAGGTCGGGAGCATCGGATACACCGTTACCGGTAATACACCAGTCGGCAAGCTCGTTCATATGGGCTACTTCACATATCCTGAGTTCTGGGGCAACGGATACACCACAGAAGCTCTGAAGAAGGTGATCGAATACGCTTTTACTGAGGATAACGTGTATAGGATCACTACCGGATGTCTTGCGGAAAACATCGGATCGGAACGTGTCATGCAAAAGTGCGGGATGATAAAAGAAGCGGAACATGTCGATTATGAGTGGCATGACGGCAAAATGAAGACCCGTTTGGAATACAGACTGCTTAAGTCCGAATGGTATAATCACCTTACCTGAAGAAGAGATCCCTTAGTGAAGAAAAACATCAGGATAACTTACTAAGGATAATAAACGAAACCAAGGTATTAATATGCTGATTTCAAAATATGGGAATGGATCGGAAGAACTTGTGCGAGAGTTTGAGGGCAAGTATGGCATAGTGCTTGATGAGGAATATTGCAAATTCCTGGTTAAGTATAACGGTGGAGATACACCCAATACTCATGTGGGAATCAGAGGCTGTTCAACAGATCTCAGATACCTTTACGGGATAAATACAGAAGAGAGTATTGAAGATCATCTTCAGTTACCGGTATGTGAGAATATGCAGTATCTGCCGATAGGAACGGATTCTTTCGGGAATTACTTTGTAATAGGATTAACCGATGACAATAAAGGCGGAATTTACTTCTGCGACCATGAGAGAGGATTTGCAGTAAAACAGATAGCGGATTCTTTTAAACTGTTTTTAAGCAAATGTAAAAGCGAAGAAATCAGACCACGTGCCAAAGAAACGCCGGAAGAACGCGAAGCGGATTTGATCGCCAGAGGCAGGGCGCATGTCATCACGGACGGTCTTCGTGAGATTTGGAAGCAGGAATACGAGAAATACAAGGATATGATTCAAGAGAAAGTTATTCTGTAATATCTTGAATTTTGAGGACCGAAAGGGGGATAAACAATGGGTAAGAATCTAATCATCTATTTCAGCAGAGCTGATGAAAACTATGCTGTTGGGTATATCGATAAAGGCAATACAGAGATTGTTGCTGAATATGTTCAGGAAATGACAGGTGCTGACATGTTTAAAGTCATACCGCTTGTGCCTTATGCCAAGGATTATGATACCTGCATTAGAGAGGCCAAAGAGCGTATCGGAAATGCTCCGATCACGGAAAAGCTTACTGACATATCCGCTTACGATACAGTGTTTATTATGAGCCCTATCTACTGGGGCACATATGCTCCGGAGATCGAGACTGCCCTGAGTGGCCTTGATTTCACAGGAAAAACAGTCCGGATCATTAGTACGCACGAAGGGTCAGGTCTTGCAAGCATGGTCTCTGCTGTGCAGAAGATGTGTAAGGGTGCTGATGTGGACACAAAAGGTCTGGCGATCAGAGGTTCACGTGCAAAAGAATCGAAGCAGATAATTGCAGACTGGTTGTAAGAATAATCTAGAGTTGTAGAGAATAATGGAAGCAGGATTAAAGCGGAATAACAAATATTTAATTGCAGCCATTTTGATAGTGGCGCTGTTTGCCATCCAGTTTTTATTCAGTCGCTTAGGCTCTCTAATATCTCAACTGCTTGATTATTCATCTTTGGACCCTGACGGTCTGTTTGCTCAGGTGTCAGTGCATCACATAATTCAGATGCTCTGCGCTTTGGCATTGATCTTTGTCATTCGGAAATCCAGGAAGACAGAGGGGTTTAACCTCCGTCCGCGCTTTGATTCCAGGGGCATAAAAGACACTTTGCTTTTTTGCCTGGCAATAACTGTTTATTATCTCGCTATCTATATCGCCGGCTCTTTTACCAACACCATAAACACATATGATTATGAACTGAATGCCGTTAATGTATCGGGAACGCTTGGTTTCCAGCTGCTTTTGTCCGGCCCTTCTGAAGAGATCCTTTTCAGATCGCTTCCCATAGCCGTGCTGTTAAGTGTGCTTGATCCCGACAGCAAAAGAGACAGAGCAATAACCGTTATCAGTGCATCTGTTCTGTTTGGTATAGCACATATTAGCGTGTTCCCTTTCCAGGTTCCGTGGTTCCAGGTCTGTTATGCTTTTGTTCTGGGGATCTTTTACGGATATACATTTATAAGATCGAAAAGCGTTATCTATCCGATGATTATGCACAGCATAAGCAATGTAATATCCGTGGGCGGATGCTATCTGTATATGGTACTATTCAAATGAAGTACGGTCGCTTAGTTGGGATGATCATCGGTATAATACTCTTATGAATAATAGGGAAAAGATACATACAGCGTTGAGTAAGGAGCAGTTTCTGTGCAAAAATATGAGGCCAAGAAAAAGTATTTGATCATCTATTTGTGCCTGATAGCCGTCGGCGCTTTTTGCATGATGTCCCGCTGGCTTAACACTATTGATCCCGGAATAATACTGCTTCCCGGTTTCCTCCTTTCACACATAACGAACTTCGCTCTGTGTATGATGGCATTGCTGATTATCGGCTTTATTGTTCTTTGTTTCGGAGGAAAACTTAGAATCATTAGTATAGCAGCTTTACTTATTGCAGTACTTGGAATCGTATATGAGTGTCTTCTTCCATTCCTGAATACCCCGGATATTTGGGATGCCGTATTTGGAACCGCCGGAACAGCTGTTGCATATATTTACCTTGTAATGCTTAAAAGGAACGGCTTGATTGCCAAGTAGAAAAATACCTGTTTGTCAGGATGATGTGATGATAAGTTATATAGACAGGATAACTGACGAGGTGGGAAGGAAATAAATGGATAATTTTGTTGATGAAAGAGATTATAAATTATTGGAAGCTGATAAATATACATTTTTAGTCCTTCGCAGGATTATTGACACTGAATGCAGTCTCCTGTTAACGGATCATGAAAGGCTCATTATCTGCTTTACCGGATCACCATATCCTGTATGGATATGGACTGCGGATGGTTCTACACGAGAAGAATATGAATTTGCTTATCGTATTGTTATGGAAAAGGGGTTGCTTAATCGGGAGCATAAGTTCAATGTAAAGTATGAACTTGCGGAATACTTTATAAAAAGAGCTGCTGAAGATAATCAGAAGCTTGCCATTACAATGAATTTATTCGCATATGATTGTCCAAAAGCAATTCCTCCCTCTTCAAGGGTATCCGGACGTATTGAGGTGTGTACGGGAAAGGATGTTGAAGAATTGATGATTTTTCTTGATCGGTTCCATGAAGAAGTACAAGTGGATAGAAAGAGCATCGAAGAGTATCGGGAAGATGCAGAGAAATATGCCGCGACAGGAAGATTCTATTTTTGGATAGATGATCAAAACAGAAAAATCGCAAGCTGTCAGTATGCGCCAACGGGAGATATGGCTTCGATTAATATGGTATATACCCAAAAAGCACACCGAAGAAAGCATTATGCTGAAAATCTGGTTTATCAGGTTACTAAGATTGTGGAG
>JAGCGK010000140.1 GCA_017649645.1 Clostridiales bacterium
AAATCCCGGATCATTCGGGTACACCTTCCCGAACGGCTTATACTCCCTGATGTCCTCCATCAGGTAACCGTTGGCGAGGTTTCCCGCGATGCTGTAAAACGGTGTGCATATCGATCCCAGTTCGATGTCCTTCGTAAGCGATCCCACCGCCCCTACAAAGACCAGTTTGTCGAAGTCCAGTGCCGCGCACAACGAGAGCTCATCTATTAGCGAGCAAGCTCCCGAGCTCGTCTGTATCCACGCCATCAGGAAGCCCTTGCCCCTGACCTCGTAGCCCGAGATGTACGAGTGCTTTACCGTGCACGTGATCTCCACGTCCGCATTCGCCATTATCTTCGGCGGCGTCCACCCCGGTGCCACCACCAGCACGTCATAGTGTTTGTCTGCGGACAATCCGAACTCCGCCATGATGGCCGCATCATAATCCGTCGTCGACTTATCCGCATCAAAGATCTTCCTTAGTCTTTTCTTCATTTCCTTATCCTCGAAAACATTTGCTGAATACATTATACAGATAATAATTGTTATAATGACAAGCGGAGGATAAACCATGACAGATTTTGACGAATTAGTTCCAAGAAACACACCCGAAGACATCAAGTACGAAAAGGTAGAAGGCATCACTGACCTGATCCCAATGTGGGTCGCCGACATGGACTTTAAGTGCCCCGAAGAAGTCTCCGATGCTTTGGCCGAGCAGTCCAAGCGCGGCATCTTC
Organism: Clostridiales bacterium; assembly: GCA_017649645.1. Classification (GTDB taxonomy): domain Bacteria; phylum Bacillota; class Clostridia; order Saccharofermentanales; family Saccharofermentanaceae; genus Saccharofermentans. The sequence goes on from JAGCGK010000140.1 coordinate 719, forward strand.
GGTTATTCCGAAGCAGACAAGACTTATGACGAGGCAGTCGTAAACTGGTTTAGGAATAGATATGGCTGGGACGTTGATCCCAAGACATGCCTAAAACTTCCGAGCGTCATCCTCGCACTCTCGCTTTCGATCCGTGCATTAACTGAGCCGGGCGATTCCATCCTCATAATGGAGCCGCTTTACGGCGCCATCTCAAGGACCGTTAAGCTGACCGGAAGGAGACTTGTGGTGTCAGAGCTGGAACTTAAAGGCTCGCGGTATGAGATAGTTTTCGAGGACATGGAGAAAAAGATAAAAGAAAACAACGTCAAGATGTTTGTCCTTTGTAATCCTCATAATCCTGCAGGAAGGGTGTGGACCCGCGACGAGCTGCTGCGCATGGGCGACATCTGCCTTAGGGACAACGTGCTCATCGTGTCTGACGAGATCCATGCGGATTTTATCTACAGTGGTCACAGGCACATTCCGATCGCATCCCTTTCCGAGGAACTTAATAAGATTACGATCACATGCACTTCCCCTACGAAAACGTTTAACCTCGCAGGCATCCAGGCGGCCAACGTCTTCGTCGCCGATGACTCTATGCGAAGAAAGATCGACCTGCTGTCTGTAGCAACGGGCGCTTTCGGACTGAACGTCATGGGAATTGTCGCGACACGCGCCGCATACACCTACGGCGAGAAGTGGCTCAGCGAACTTATAACTTATCTTGAGGGCAACGTCGCTCTCGTCAGGTCACGTCTTGAAGGCACCAAACTTAAGATGACCGATATCGAAGGAACTTACCTTCTGTGGATCGATGCATCAGATGTTACGGCCGAAGATCCGACAGCCTTCTTCCTTAGGACCGCGCATATCAGGTTTTCCGAAGGATCTTTCTTCGGCAGGAACGGGGAACACTTCTTCAGGATGAATGTCGCATGCCCGAGAAGCGTATTAAGCGAAGCTCTCGACAGGATACTGGAAGTCCCGGGCGTCAGATGATCAGCCAGGGAACTGGTAGTCGATGCTATTTACTGTTCCGATAAAAAGAGGAGTCATCGTCTCAGTATCTACGATCATATAGACAAATGGCCTGTCTAAAGATATAGAAGGAGGGGCACTGTACGTTTCTTCGTGAACAACTGTAACAGCTGATACCTTTGTTCCTTCTCTGTTTACTTCGATAAATGTTTTGTGAACAATGGAGGATATGAAGATACTATCAATATTACCTGTATTCGAGAAATCAGCTTCACCCTGAATAAAAGCCTTATGCATTCCCATTTCATCGAAGATCCCTGCAATGTTCTCGTTAGAATACTCATATGAGAATTCAGGGAGCAGCAGGTCAAACTTTTCATACTCTATATTGTTCATGAATTCTCGATAATCGTCAGCCGTGAAATCTTGCATGAACTCATTGGCACTGATTTCATTATCATATGGAAGTATGCCAACAAAGGCGAATTTATTTCCATGATAGTACTTTATAAATCCTTCCATCTTTTTGGTCGAACTATAGACGTTTTCGTCAGATGAGATCATAGTTATTTCATCTACTTCCCCTTTTGAATTATAGAATTCCCAATCGACAGTACCAACCACTTCATCCCATCCGCTCTCGAATGACAACGCATTAACCAAGAGCATTACTGTTGAAGGATCTATCTCGTCAACTATTTGAGGAATCTTATCTCTGGTATTCCAAGAAATCCATCTGTTAATAAGATCAACTGATTCTGAACTTTCATCGATCGTTTGGATCTGAGCACCATATCCCTGTTGAACAAAGTCCAGATAGTCTTGATATACGGCATTTCCATACTTGGAATTGATAAATGCTCCATTAGCTATCATGAGTTTGCCTTCGCTGAGCTCATTTAACTTATCATAATAAGCAGTCGCATAACTTGCTGCTTCCTCATTACTTAATCCCTGGAACAAAACAGAATTGATCTCATCAAGAGTTTCTCCGTTAGCACCACTTGCTGCAAGTTCCGTAGCAAACAAGAGTGAAGCCGGAGATATCAGAACATTCTCGTCCTTATCTTTAGAGCAGCAGGCCTTAAACGTGTCAAATGCGAAATCCAGGTAGGTTGTATCATAAATTGATTCTCCCTCAGGTACATCCGGAAGATTATTGAAAAATCTCTCGCTTCCTTCTGCCGGTTCAATGGTATTTACCATCGACTCATACTCGTATGGAGCCCAGGTTTCAATGGGTGTCGGTGTAGCAGAATATGTTTTCGACGTATTCTGTTGAGTTTGTATACGATCACCTTCATTGGTTTCCACGGAATTTTTTATTTTTATTTCTTCTTTCGTTTTCGGCGCACATCCGCCCAGCAGGGCGAGAACTAATATCAGCGCCATTGTTATCTTTAATCCCCTCTTCATAAGTGTTCCTCCACCGTTTCAAATGCAATCGCGGTTACTTCATGAACACCTATATTATACAACGGTTCAAAACAAAAGAAGAAGGCGGCCTTCCGGAGAAGACCGCCCTCAACTGTTATGAGGTGTTATTTATTCGTTGTCTTTGTCGATTACAGGACCGTTGTGGTCAGCCTCATTAGGAGCGCCTAGGTTGTTGGCAATGTTTCCAAGTGCCTCATCTACGGATGGCTTCTTTGCTGCTTCAGGAGCATTCTCTGCTGCAGGTGCTGTTGCCTGAGCAAGTCCGAAGTTTGTGGAACCTGCGAGCTTTGTGCCTGCGAAGCTTCCGATGACGGAAGAAAGATTGATGCCAAGGCTGTCGCCGATACCATCGATGGTCTGCTTGAAGGACTTTGTGATGTCCTCTGTCATCTTTGCTGTGTTGCCTTCGCCATACATCGTAATAGAATCGATGTTTGCAAGTGGCTTTGCGATTGCCTCTGCAACGAGAGGATACATCTTACAGAGCATCTCGATGACGGCTGCCTCACCGTACTTCTGCATAGCTTCTGCTTTCTTGTCGATACCGATCGCCTCAGCCTCTGCCTTTGCACGGATCGCATCAGCCTCAGCTTCACCTCTTGCACGGATACCTTCAGCTTCCTTCTGCATAGCGATGAGATCAGCTTCTGCCTGAATTTTCTTAGCTTCAGCCTGCTGTGCGAGTTCGTACTTACGAGCTTCTGCTTCCTTCTGTCTCTTATAAAGAGCTACGTCTGCCATTTGCTGCTGACGATACTTCTCAGCGTCTGCTGCTTTCTTGATCTCAGCGTCCAAAGCCTGCTCACGAACCTGAGCCTCTTTCATCTTAAGTTCGACGGCTTTTTCCTGCTTAGCGATATCTGCCTCTGTATTAGCAACTTCGATAGATTTACGCTGTGCCTGCTCCTGGATCTTATAAGCTGCGTCTGCCTCAGCTCTCTTTGTATCCTGAACTACCTGGAGTTCTGACTTCTTGATGGACAGTTCATTCTGCTTGATAGCGATCTCTGTCTCGGAAGCTACCTTAGCATCGTTAGCCTCTTTGAAAGCCTCAGCCTGTGCGATAGCGATATCACGCTCTGCATTTGCCTTAGCGATGCTGGCGGACTTCTGGATGGTTGCCATGTTGTCCTGACCGAGAGCTGTGATGAGGTCGTTCTTATCCTCAACGTGCTGGATGTTACAAGAGATGATCTGGATACCGAGGTTGTTCATATCAACCTGTGCCTTCTCCTGTACCTGATCACCGAAAGACTTTCTGTCGTTACAAAGTTCCTTCAATGTGATGGTACCGATGATCTCACGCATGTTACCCTGTAATGAATCAACGAGCTGAGCATTGATCTGCTGGCTGCTCATGTTAAGGAAGTTCTTCATGGCGAGCTTGATACCTTCCTCATCGGTCCTGATCTGGACCTTAGCGACTGCGTCGATGTTAACACCGATGAAGTCAGCTGTCGGAACGAAGTCACCTGTCTTAATGTCGATGGAGAGCTGTTCTACCAGAAGTTCGTCTTTTCTCTCGAGGAAAGGAAGCTTCAAGCCTGCCTTACCTATCAATATCTTCGGGTGTCTCTTAAGACCCGTGATGATATAAGCTTTGTTCGGTGGAGCCTTTACATAACTTGTGAAGATGATGATCAATAAGAACACCAAGATCGCTACACCAACTGCGATAAAAATAACTGTGTTTGTTGGCATAATAATACCCTCCTCTTTCTGTCATTCACGAATTTAATTTATCATAAATATACTAGACAAAGGAAGGCATTATATAAATATCGACCCGATATAATTATCTTCGATTATTCTGTCGCCCATCGAAAATAAATGACAATATTTTGTTACCCGATAAGAATATCCCTGACGGTATCCATCATCTGATCTTTCTCGATAGTCATCTTGTGACGGATCTCACGTTTGGAGATGTCCTTGAGCGTAGCCGGGATCTCGAGGCCGCTCTCTTCAGACAGTTCGTTAATGATGGTCTCATTGGATCTGCCGTTGCTGTAACCTGCTCCGCGGAGTGCATCCATAACTGCAGGAGCGAACTTGAACGGTGAAGCTGTTGAAGCAAATACCGTCTTCGTCTCGTCCTTGGATCTCTGATGATATCTGTTGTAGATGTTAAATCCTACTGCCGTATGTGTGTCGATCACGTTATCCGTGCGGTCGTATACGTCAACGATCGTCTTTGCGATACCTGTCTCATCAGCAAAGCCTCCGACGAACTGACGCTGAAGTCCCTTGAGAGTCTGCGGATCTACGCTGTAGACACCCTTCTCATTAAGGTCCTTCATCCAGCCTGAAACCTTGCCTGCATCCTTTCCGGAGATCTCGAAAAGGAGTCTTTCCAGATTGGAAGAGATGAGGATATCCATAGACGGAGAATTCGTCTTGAAGAACTCTCTTCTTCTGTCATATGTTCCTGAAGCGAAGAAGTCGCACAGAACCTTGTTCTTGTTGGAAGCGCAGATCAGACGGTGTACCGGGATACCCATCTGCTTAGCGTACCATGCTGCAAGGATGTTACCGAAGTTACCTGTAGGAACTACGATATTGATCTCTTCACCCATGGTGATCTTTTCTTTGCGAAGAAGATCGACATAAGAGAAAACATAGTAAGCGATCTGCGGTACGAGACGGCCCCAGTTGATGGAGTTGGCGGAAG
>JAGCGK010000141.1 GCA_017649645.1 Clostridiales bacterium
GAGAGCATCGTATCTCTTCTCGGCCGGCCGATCTAATATCAGACGAAAGCTTCGTACTCTGTTACGTTAAGGACCGTCTCACCGTCGATCTGCAAAGCGACCGGCCTGTCATACTCGACCTTGATGTGCTTTCCTTCCGTAACTACTGTGTGCTTAACGAACTTGATATGCTCACCCTTGAAGATGTTCGGGAACATGATGAGCGTCTTGATCTTACCTGCCCCGTAGAAAACGAGATTAGAGAGCTTCTTGTCTTCAGCCAGTCTCTTCTGACCCGGAGTCGGGATCATTCCGCCGCCGTAGAATCTGCCGTTCATGGCAGGAGCCAGCCATACGCCCTTATATTCCTTTGTAACGCCGTCTACGGTTACCTTGGCATTGGTCGGCTTATATTTGAACAGTAAGCCCTTGATCGCGATAGAAGTGTAATTAACAGGCTTATCAGATGTGGCTCTGATCCTGTCGCCTTCCTCGCAGCAATAGCCGTCGATCCCGTAGCCGATTCCGTTGATGAACTTCCTGGTCATGCCGTTGACCTTGACTGTCGGAAGATCATAGATGTAATCGTTTACCTTAACAGGACCGTCAGACGGCTTCTTACCGAGATCATTAAGGAAATCATTTCCTGAGCCCGTCGCGAAAAAGTACACTTCCTTCTTCACTTCAAGACCGTCGATGTCATTAACAAAATGATTGAGCGTTCCGTCTCCGCCGCAAAGGACGATCTTGTCGGCATCGTTATTGAGAACGTCTTTGATATCAGTCTTTGTGATATCAATGAAGTTCAGCTCGTCATCAGGATAAAACTCCGTGACCTTCTTTGCCTCGATCTCTCCTCTGTTGTTTCCCGAAAGCCCGTTGAAATAGATATTGATCTTAGACATAGCAATAACCCCTTTACCCTTATGTCACAATTTATTTTCTTCGAGATCCTTCGCTATCAGTTCTCTTGCTTCCTCCGATATATCTGCCGTTTTAGATTCCTTGACGTGTTCTGCCGAGAGCACCCCGACTGCCTTAATAGTTACTACCGTCTTTCTCCACGGATAGTTCTTGGATATCTTCTCTGTTCCCTGGATCGTGAGAACGACTACAGGAACATTTGCCTTCTGAGCGATCTTAAATACGCCGCTGTGGAACTTCAGAAGAACGAGTCTCTTGCTTCTCGTTCCCTCCGGATATACCGCAACGGATACCTCATTATCCTTAAGAAGGTTAGATGCGCGCTCGATGGTTCCCATCGCGTTTCTGGCGTTCTCTCTGTCGATAGCCATGAAACAGCATCTTCTTATGATCCTTCCGTAAAACGGAACGTGGAAATTAGCTTCTTTGGAAATAAATGAAGGCTGATTCTTACGAAGTGCATACCAGGAGATGATCGGATCGTAGTTCGATCTGTGGTTGCAGACGAAGAGCATCTGCTTGCCTTCAGGGATCTTGTCGAAATCGACAAGGTTAAGTCTTACTCTGAGTACTTTAAGTCCCACGCCAGTGGACGACCAAAGGAGAAATCTGTAGAATTTCGAATCTTTGTTATATTCCTTCTTGGTATTGATAAAAAGAGATGCGATGAATACGAAAAGGAAATATACGATTACAAATGCTATGTGGGCTCCGAAAAAAATCAGGACGCCGATCAAAAGCCATATCAAATACTGCATAGTCAACCTCCAAAACTAATTGTAACACAGTAGGGATAAATGTGTTATCTTAAAGAATAATAATAAAAAAGGAGCATATCATGCCGTTTCTTATAATCATGGGCTCTCTGATCGTCTTATCGCTCATAGCAGCCCTGTTATTCTTCATATTTCTCAAACCCAACAAGACCCGCGAAGGAGCAATGCAGCCCTTCAAGGATACGTTCATAGCCCACAGGGGCCTTTTCGATAATGAGACCATTCCGGAGAATTCCCTTCCCGCTTTCGAAAAAGCTGTCCAAAACGGATACGGTATCGAGCTCGACGTCCAGCTTACAAAGGACGGCAAGCTCATCGTCTTCCATGACGAGACGATGAAAAGGATGTCCGACTGTAAAAAGCGTCCGACCGACATCACCTATGAAGAGCTTCAAAAACATAAGCTCCTTGATACGGAGTGCACGGCTCCCCTTTTCGAGGACGTCTTAAAACTCGTTGACGGCAAGGTTCCGCTGATAATCGAGATCAAGCCTCACGGTCCGTTCCTTAAGACCTGTAAGGCCATCGCTCCGATCCTTGATAACTACAAGGGTATTTTCTGCGTGGAGTCTTTTAATCCTGCAGTCGTCAGATGGTTCAAGAATAATCGCAAGGACGTGGTAAGGGGCATCCTGGCGAGCAACTATCTTCATTCCAAGAAGAAGACCTTGTCCCAGAAGATCCTCGTTACGAACCTTCTTTTCAACGGCTACTGCAAGCCTGACTTCGTAGCATATAATCACGAATTCAAGGAGACCTCGACTCTCCGTCTTTGCAAGAAGCTCTTTAACTGCTCCATGGTCGCCTGGACCATCCATTCCCAGGAAGAACTCGACAAAGCTTCCGACTTCTTTGAAGTATTCATTTTCGAGAGGTTCCAGCCAGAAAATAAGTGATTGAAACCTGACCCCTCTGAATCTTGATATTAGTAGTAAGAACGCTTTTTCGAGAGGGGAAAGGATCATGAATCCGACATTTAGAAAGTGCCTGTCAGTTACGCTTGTATCTCTTATGGTCATGTCATGTTTTGCCGGATGTAAGAAGGAGAAGTCCGCTATCAGGAGCGGACATCACGACTCCAAGCTTTACAAGTTTGTTGTTGAGAGAAAGGCGGATGAGGTCACCGAAGACTCTCTCGGCGATATCGTGACTGAGGGCGACTACTACGAAGCTGATTCCCGAAATATGCTTTGCTATACGGGCGCTTATAAGGGGCTTGATTATGTGACGCTGATCTTTGACGGCAACTCCCCGATCGGTCTGGATAATATTGAGATGTATTTAAGTGAAGACCCTCTACTGAACCGTAATCTTGACGGGATCTTATATCAGGAAAAGGGCGGCAGTAAGTACATAACGTTCAAGTACGAGACAACATTCCTCGAATATCCTGACGGAACCACGGAGCAGTTCGATTCGGCCAGAAGCGAGAACTCATTCACCATTCCTACAAAGGCCGACGAACCTATGTCCTATTATCTGATCAGCATCAAGCCGGTCCAGGATAGCGATTATGAGGCCTTCGTCGGTGAGTTCGTCCAAAAGGAAGTCATTGAGCAAAGCTACTGGACCGATTACAAATACGACAAGGTGATCCAGTATTACGACAAAGAGACCGGCAGCTGGACCGAAGAATCCACCCAAGACCTCTATACCGACAATATGCCTTTGGAGTAACAGCCTGATTTTCTATTTTCTCGAGAAATATCCTATAACACTTTCCTTATCTCCCCTGTAGCAAAGTTAGAAAACCCTGCTCAAAATATAATAAAAGTGAAGTTCTTTTCAGAAACGGAGGGTATTATCATGAAAAAGATGCGTAGGGTTTGTGCACTTTTAGTCTGCTCAGCAATGGCTGTTTCCATGTTCGGCTGTTCTGACGGAGACAAAGACAAGAAGAATGACAGCGATACCAAGGAAAAGACCGAGAAAATCGATGACTCTGATGATCAAGATGAAGAAAGCAGCGTCAACGAAAGTAAGGACAACGAAGACAAGAAAGAAACCAATGAAAACATCGCCCCTGATGATCAGTTCGTCGATGTGATCGAAGAAACCGATGCTGTAGAACCGACAATAGCATCAACAGGAAGCGAAGCAAGTTATTCTCTCGAAGGAATGACAGCTGCACAGATCCAGGATCTGATCAATGACTTCCGTACTGTAGAAGACGGTATGAACTGGAACGAGTACATTGAGAATCTGGAATATGAGCCTAGCAGACAAGTCGATTCTGCATTCAGCTTCAATACAGACGAATATAGAAACTGGCTTGGTGATAAAGACTGTCTGGTTGAGTTCTTCTATCCATACAGTGAAATAAATGATGACGGAACGATCACCTTTGACAAGGAAAAGTCTTATCTTAAGTATCTTTTCTATCTGTCAGACAGAGAAATGGCAGAAGCTTACTTCTGGGAAGCATACAATGCTATCGATGCTTCGGTTGAAGGACTCAATAGCATAAGCGATACCGAAGGAGAGAGCACCTGGCTCGGTATGTGGCGTAATGATGATGATGTTTCGATCTACTACATTCACATGGATCCGGGTTACAACGCAGAAACAGGAGATGAATTCATCCGTTTCGAAGTAGTTGCACCATTGATATACAACTGATAACAAAAAAGCTAATCGAGATATTCTTGGTTAGCTTTTTTATTTGTACTGCTTAAACTGTATCTTTATCTTTCTTA
>JAGCGK010000142.1 GCA_017649645.1 Clostridiales bacterium
GTCAAAAGCAAACATCGCGAACCCGACCGCTACTCAGTCTGCATAGATCACAAAAGGTCTGGCTACATCCGGGTGCTCTTTCGCTGCTTCAAAAGAACTCTCGTTCGTAGCGATATTCCTTGCCTGTACTTCCGACACCTTCAGCTGAAAACAGTCCGCCTTATTCGCATCATTTAAAGGTATCAGCTCAATTTTCATACTCACTTTTACATAATTCCATATCCGTGACATAGCACGCAAGCTCCAGAGCAATATCAAAATGTCCCGGATCGTGCTGTGTATGTTTCTTCTGATTTTTCTCCATTCGCGCATCCCACTTGGGTGCATCGAGAAGATCTCCACTGGTAAGAAAATAGTAAACGTTCAAGCCTCTGAAATCACACATGGCCTGCACCGCGGCACACTCCATCTCGACAGAGATACAACCTTCACTCTTTCTCTTTTCAAAATTTCCTCTGGTTTCACGGTGCGGCGCATCCGTTGTCCATGTCTTTCCCTGAATATATGGAAGACCTGCCTCTTCCATGAATTCGGCCACTACATCGCTGTTTTTCACATCAATATAATCCGATGCCGGTGCGAAATGATACGAAGTTCCTTCATCGCGATAGGCAGCGGTCGGAACCATGACTTTGCCTCTCGCGATCTCTTTATTCAGACATCCGCTACCACCGAACACGATGTATTTATCCGTGTTGATGATAGACATGGTATCTTCCATATCGCCTACACAACCGGGTCCTCCGATGAAGGACATGTACACGGCAAATTCCTTCCCCTTATAGGCAAATCCATATATCGGTTTGGGACCATTCGAGGAGTACAGATCTCCTATTTTTGCGCAGTCAAATGCTTCCAGTACATACTGGAAGATCTCATTTGAAAAAGTCAGGATACACGCATCCACTTTCTTGGCATCTTCGTTCTTACAGACCTTAATGATCTCCTCTGTTTTGTTATCAAACGAATCCGTGATCATAACTCATCGCCTCCACAATAGATATCTGCTTCTGTAATTAAATTGAACTGCTCAACTCCGAATAGCACAAGAACCTGAAAGTATACTTACTCTGGCTCAGACTTATCCACAAGATGATCTAATTTTCTTTCGTCTTGATCAGTCAGCATAACTGCATCCGGATCTTTCCGGTCCGTCATTTCCGGATACATAACGGGCATTGAACTCCATGTTGATCTCACGGATCTCTTTCTTTCCGTCTATATAATCCTGATACATCTCGGCAAGTCCGGCCATGCAACCGTCACACGCACCATCGAGGTTTCCCAGAGACTCCTTAACGATCCTCTCGCGCTCTTCTCTTGTTGTATCTTTAATCAGAATGCTCATTTTCGTTTCTCCCATTTACCTCTGCAAATCACATCATCTTGTCTTCAAAGTCTTGCAATCCATGAAAAATCGCATCTACTATGACTTTGTTTTTTTCGATTTCGACCTCATATCTGAAATGACATCGTCGGCAGATTTCACAGAACCTCTTCTACTATATTCTCTGGATCTCTCCAGTTTTTTCATCATATCCTCTTCAGATAAAGGAAGATACGGACTAGGTGTTACTCTCCTAATCTCAAAAGGAAATCCACCTGTTGCCACAGCTTGTGTCAGAAACATCCTGACAGCTGAAGTGGTATCAGTTCCCAGTTCTTTGAAAAGGCTGTCTGACTTCTGCTTCAGTTCATCATCTACTCTGATTTGTATTGTGCTGGACATGATATAGCCCTCCATTACCATATGATTGTAATACTATATTACTACCATCTCATTACTACATCAATACAATTATCGTTTATTCGCACAGATCTTCCACTTCATCGACAAAGTCTTCGAAGTCCTTCGGACACGCTCCGCGGCCCTTTGCTTCGATCTCTTTTCCGTTGATGGTACCCTCGAAACTGAAATCTATCGTCCCTTCTTTGTCTTTTTTATCGAACCCATCCCAAGAAAGAACATCGTATTCATTCAGAAGATCGATCATCTCTTCAGTGGAGCAGCTACCGTTTTCACTATTTCTCCCTCCGTCTTTTGCAGAGGTGGTCACGCTGATCGAGATCTTCGTTTCCTCACCCTCGTTAATGATGATATATCGAGTGCTTTTGCCACGGCCGGGGCTCGTCGTAAAATAGATTTCTTCAAAGTCAGTTACTTTCTTGCTCTTTCCAACACCGAATCCGAAGATCACGACACATGCGGCAACAAGACCAAGCGCGATCACGGAGAGAACGACAATAACAGCTACATCCTTTTTCATGTTGTAATCCCTTTCCCCCCAAAAAATAACGTTCCATAGGGTTTACCCTGTTCCGAGTACATTATAAACTCGAATGGGCGATTTCTGAATTACAATCCTTATGATGAATCCCCCGGAATGATATCGGCGTTAGCCTCTTTCATTCTGTAATAGTGAGACTCGATTATTGATAATTGCTATTACATCATCCAAACTCTTCTGCCCGTTAAAATACGCCTGTATCTCTTCGTTAATTATATTGATTGCCGTACTTGATAAAGGACTGGAAATATCGCATACAATATATAATTCTTAGTTCATTAACTTCAGGAGATAACGCTCTATCGTTCATCCCGACAAATCCGAATTTATCTCTTGATAACCAATAATCTGTTAGCACCCTTTTGAAACTCATAATCTGTTTCTTGAATTTCAACGTCATACAATTCCCTGTAATGTTCAATCACATCGGAAATCATACTGGAAGGATTTGAATCAAGGTCA
>JAGCGK010000143.1 GCA_017649645.1 Clostridiales bacterium
AACTGTAAGATCCTTAATGCTAATACATTGAGAAACAAGCTCATCGATAAGGGAGCTATCTTCCAGACAAATACTGAAGCAGAAGTCGTTATGTCTCTCTTCTGCAGAAATCAGGTTAAGACAGAGACAGTTGAGGATGCTATCCTCGAGACAATGAAGAGCCTTAAGGGTGCTTACGCGCTTTGCTTTATGACAAACGACCGTATCGTCGGTGTTAGAGATCCGTTGGGACTTCGTCCTTTGATCCTTGCCAAGAAAGACGATATGTACATGCTTTCTTCCGAGTCTTGCGCATTTGATGCTATCGGTGCTGAGATCATAAGAGACATCGATCCGGGTGAGATCATCACTATTACTGACAGCGGCGTTTCTTCAACTTACTACACCGTAAAGGGCAATAAGTGCACTCTCGAAGACGGAAGAGTATGTATTTTCGAGTATGTTTATTATGCAAGACCTGATAGTGTTATCGACGGTTCAAGCGTATATGATTCCCGTGTAAATGTCGGTAAGTTCCTTGCTAAGGAACAGCCATGTGACTGTGACCTCGTAATCGGTGCTCCTGATTCAGGTAACCCGGCAGCTGTTGGTTTCTCACAGGGAAGCGGTATTCCTTACGGTGCAGGACTTCTGAAGAACCGTTATGTCGGCCGTACATTTATCGAAGGTACACAGGGCCAGAGAGAACTTGCAGTTCGAATGAAGTTTGCAGTTCTTAAGTCTGCTATCAAGGGCAAGAGGATCTGTATCGTTGACGACTCTCTCGTAAGAGGTACGACAACAAAGCATATCATCAGATTCCTTCGTGATGCAGGAGCTAAGGAAGTTCACTTGAGAATCGCTTCTCCTAAGGTTATGTATCCTTGCTACTATGGTGTTTCCACATCCACGGCTAGTGAGCTTCCGGCTACAAAGATGACAACAGAAGAGATCTGCGAGATGATCGGTGCAGATTCCTTGGGTTATATCAGTCTTGAGAGCCTCAGAGCTTCAACTGAGGGTATCAGATGCGGTCAGTGTGCTGCATGCTTTGATGGTAATTTCGTAGCAGGTACACCGGAGTAAAGACATGAAGATAGCAGTTTTTGTATCCGGCGGTGGAACAAACCTCCAGGCAATAATCGATAGGATCAAGGACGGTTCATTGACCAATGTTGAGATCGCTCTTGTCATTGCTTCCAATGACAAGGCCTATGCTCTGGAGCGCGCTTCACAAAATAACATTCCTTCTGTCGTTATGTCCGTAAAGAGCTATGAGAGCAGGGAAGCATGGGATGATGCAGTTCTTGCTAAGCTTAATGAGAGCGGAGCAGAACTTATCGTTCTTGCGGGCTATCTTTCTCTCTTGGGTGAAAAGACGGTTAAGGCATTCAATAACAGGATCATAAATATCCATCCTGCATTGATCCCTTCTTTCTGCGGTAAGGGAATGTACGGTATAAGACCTCATGAAGCTGCATTGGAGCGCGGTGTTAAGGTTTCCGGTGCAACTGTTCATATCGTAAACGAGAATTATGATGAAGGTCCTATCCTTCTTCAGAAATGTGTGGACGTTCTTCCTGATGATACTCCTGAAGTCCTTCAGAAGCGTATCATGAAAGAATGTGAGCAGGTAATCCTTCCGAAGGCAATTCAGCTTTTTGCGGATGGAAAGATCAAAGTAGTCAACAACAGAGTTGAATATAATTAAACAGAGGGGTGACATCTATGAAAACTTATGACATCGCTGAACTTCTCAAGGGTAATGATTATCCCGGAAGAGGTATCGTGATCGGAAAGTCCAAGGATGGAAAGAGTGCTGTAACAGCTTACTTCATCATGGGCAGAAGCGTGAACTCCAGAAACAGAGTATTCACAGCTACAGAAGACGGAATCAAGACAGAGGCATTTGATCCTTCGCTTCTTACAGATCCGCACCTTATCATCTATTCTCCTGTAAGAGTTCTTGGAAACAAGACTATCGTTACTAACGGAGATCAGACAGATACAATTTACGAGCTCATGGATAAGCAGCAGACATTTGAGCAGGCTTTGAGAACTCGTGAGTTTGAGGATGACGCTCCTAACTATACTCCTAGAATCTCAGGTATCATGCATGTTGAGAACGGTTCTTATAACTTTGCAATGTCTATCCTGAAGTCAGCTGACGGAGATCCGTCTTCCTGCCAGAGATATACATTCTCTTACAACAATCCTATCGCAGGTGAGGGAAGATTCATCCACACATACATGGGTGACGGAAACCCGCTCCCGAGCTTTGAGGGTGAGCCTGAGAAGGTAGCTATCGACGGAGATATCGATTCATTCACAGATATGCTCTGGAACAGCCTCAACAATGATAACAAGGTTTCCTTGTTTGTACGCTTTATCGATATCGCAACCGGTAAGGCTGACACAAGGATCGTAAACAAGAACGTTAAATAATCGGGAGGACAATATGGCTAACGAAATGTTGTTAAAGTATGGTTGTAACCCTAACCAGAAACCATCTAAGATTTTCATGAAGAACGGTTCTGAACTTCCAATCGAGGTTTTGAACGGTAAGCCAGGATACATCAATCTTCTTGATGCATTTAACGGCTGGCAGCTCGTAAAGGAACTTAAGGCAGCTTCAGGACTTCCTTCTGCTACTTCCTTTAAGCATGTTTCACCTGCAGGTGCTGCAGTAGGACGTCCTCTTTCCGAGACAGAAGCTAAGATCTATTTTGTTGATGATCTCGGTGAGCTTTCTCCTATCGCTTGTGCTTATGCAAGAGCAAGAGGCGCAGACCGTATGTCTTCTTACGGTGACTTCGTTGCTTTGTCAGATACATGTGATGCTATCACAGCTAAGATGCTCGCAAGAGAAGTATCTGACGGTATCATCGCTCCTGATTACACAGATGAGGCTCTTGAGATCCTTAAGACAAAGCGTAAAGGAACATATAACGTAATCAAGATCGATCCTGATTATGTACCTGATCCGATCGAGACAAAGGACGTTTTCGGCGTTACTTTCGAGCAGGGAAGAAACGAGCTTAAGATCGACAAGGATCTTTTGAACAACATCGTAACAGATAACAAGGATATTCCTGAGGACAAGAAGATCGACCTTCTTATCTCTCTTATCACATTGAAGTACACACAGAGTAACTCTGTATGCTACGTTAAGGACGGTCAGGCAATCGGTATCGGTGCAGGCCAGCAGTCACGTATCCACTGCACACGTCTTGCAGGTAATAAGGCTGATAACTGGTGGCTCCGTCAGCATCCGAAGGTCATGGGTCTTCAGTTCGTAGATGATATCCGTCGTCCTGACAGAGACAATACTATCGACGTATATATCTCTGATGAGTACGAGGATGTTCTCGCAGAAGGCAGATGGCAGGAACTGTTCAAGGTTAAGCCTGAAGTTCTTACAGTTGAAGAGAAAAAGGAATGGCTCAAGAAGAACTTTGACGTATGTCTCGGTTCTGACGCATTCTTCCCATTCGGTGACAACATCGAGCGTGCTAAGAAGAGCGGTGTTAAGTACATTGCTGAGCCGGGCGGATCCATCCGTGACGATCATGTTATCATGACGTGTAATAAGTACGGTATGGCAATGGCTTTCACAGGAATCAGATTGTTCCACCACTAATATTTTTCCGATATAAAATAAGCATCGTCACGAGAAGTGGCGATGCTTTTTTTTGTGCGTCATCAGTTTCTCATATCTTCCTTATTTTTCGACACACAAAAAATAACTGTTTCAGGAAGTTAAATCAAAAAACGGAAATAAAATAAATGCTGTCAAAAATCTGACAAACAATTCTCATTTCTTTTTTCGTTTCTTCCCACTGATTATGCTAACACCTTGTTCATAATGTTTCAATATTGCGTTCGCAAAATGCAAACTTTTTGTCTTTTTAAGTCAAAAAACCTTGCAAACAATTAATATATCTTGCTGTTCTTTTGTCTGATATTCTGTATTGTCATTTTATTTGATATCATTTTCGAAAAAGAAGACAGGAGTTAATGAAAGTGCCGACATTCGTATTGACCATTTTAATATCTGAGATAATCGGCACTGTCCTGATCTATCTTTTGGTGACGGGTATCAGGGAGGGTCTATATAAGATCCATCGTTCGGAAAAGCCCGACAAGTCTAGTTACATGATTCAAACTCCGAATTCGTTTGAGATACAGGGATATAATCAGTGTGCCGGTTTTTCGAGTGCATACCTGATGAGACATTACGGAAGAACTATTACCGGGCAGGAAGCTTATCAGAAAATGCCAAAGCTTAAAAACGGGACCGTTCTTCCGAGAAACCTTCTTAAGTTCCTGAAAAGCGAAGGATTGAAGGCAGGTTATTACAGGGGCAATACGGACACGATCAAAAGTATAGTGGAAAAGGGAGATCCTGTTATAGTTCTCATAAGATCTTTTAAAGGTTCGAAAACACTTCATTATGTAAATATCGTCGGGTATGACGAAGATAATCTTTATCTGGCAGAGACCATAGAAGATTATATTAACGCTGATGATCCCGGATATAATCGAATAGTCCGGACGGAAGATTTCATCGAATTATGGAATACGTCCATGTTTGTCATACCTCTTCACAAGAACACTTTTTTCAAGATAGTGTAACCTGGTCCGATAGAAGTTGATATATAGGGTAAAGGATAAGATCTTTGGAGGTATATCAATGAAAAAGTTAATCGGATTGGTCCTGGCCACGGCTTTAATGTTAGGAATGGTTTCATGCTCTGCGGAAAAGCCTGATAGGAAAAAAGCGCGGAAAAAGAAAGCGGATGTGGTTATCGATAACGGTAAGATCAAAGGCAAATTCGATGATAAAAATAATAGTATTGACATCGACGAGCTTAAAACGAACGAAGGATTAATGTTCTATGCCGGTAACGGTAATGCAGGATTGGTATGTTCTATGGAAGATTATTGGTCAGGTGACAGTTTTTATGTCTATTATGACGGGAAAATTGAGATGAGCAGAACATATAATCTCTCCGGAACCGTAACCGATGAGTGTGAGATATCCGATGAAGATTATGAGAAGATATACGAGTTTGCTTATAACGCGTACATAAATGAATCATTTAAGGATTATGAAGAAGATGTTTGTGACGGTGATACATGGTATTTTAAATTCTCTGATTCAGAAGGAGAGCATACTATATATTCCGGATATGCTTATAACAATGAAGAGATGAATGATATAAAGGATATTCTGGACAAATATCAGGATAAGGTCAATCTGTCACCTGTTATTCCTCAGGAAGGAAAGATGCTTGAAGCAACGATCCTTTCTCAGGAGCCAATCGATGTCAGTACAGATAATCTCTGCGGATATAAGATCATAGTAAATTATGATATGACCGCTGAATACTATGAGCTCTATACGCTCTCCGAGCCTTTGTTGGTCAAGACTGTTGATGTCGATGAATATACATTTTTCTCCCTTAGAGAGTTCTGTATGTATTCCAAGTCGGCGGATCCGTTCAAAGACTACTCGGAGGATGATGTGTGTGACGGTGATACGTGGACATTTGAGTATTACGAGGATGCCGACGATGAAGCTTTCTTGATCTATGACGGATATATCTACAGCCACTATCAGTTAAGTGATGTAGCCGAGCAATTGGATGGACTCGTTAAGTAGAAACTTAATAAGAATTGTAGTAATATCTTATAGGTTAAATCTTGATCTATAGGAGATTCTCACATGAAGAACATTCTTGTTGTAGGCGGTGGCGGAAGAGAACATGCCATCATTATGAAATTATCCGAGAGCCCGAAGGTTGGAAAGATATACTGCGCACCGGGAAACGGCGGTATCAGTAAGTACGCCGAGTGTTTTCCTGTAGGTGCCACGGACATAGAAGGAATGGTGGAACTTGCCAAGAAGCTTCAGCCTGATATGGTCGTAGTAGCTCCTGACGATCCGCTTGTTATGGGAATGGCTGATGCGTTGGAGAAAGAAGGGTTCTTCACATTCGGACCTAAGGCCAATGCAGCTATCATCGAAGGTTCCAAGGTCTTCTCCAAGGAACTCATGAAGAAATACGATATCCCTACTGCATACTATGGAGTATTCACTGACAGCGAGAGCGCTATCAAGTATTTAAAAGAGCAGAACACATATCCTACGGTAATCAAGGCTGACGGTCTTGCACTCGGCAAGGGCGTTATTATCGCTCAGAATGAGGAAGAGGCTATTACTGCAGTTAAAGAGATGATCGACGATCTGAAGTTTGGTAAGAGCAGCAGCAGAGTCGTTATAGAAGAATTCTTAACAGGTCCTGAAGTATCAGTTCTCTCGTTTACTGACGGTGAGACAATGATCCCTATGATCTCTTCCATGGACCACAAGAGAGCCCTTGATAATGATGAGGGTCTTAATACAGGCGGAATGGGAACTATCTCTCCGAACCCATGCTACACAGAAGAAGTAGCTAAGGAATGCATGGAGAAGATCTTTATTCCTACAATGAATGCAATGAACAAAGAGGGAAGAAGATTTGAGGGTATCCTTTACTTCGGTCTTATGATCACTCCTAACGGACCTAAGGTTATCGAGTATAACTGCAGATTCGGTGATCCGGAGACACAGGTCGTTCTTCCTATGCTCGACGCTGATCTCTACGACATCTTCGAGGCTATCTGTGAGAGAAGACTCAAAGATATCGATATCAAGTGGCGTGACGGTGCTTGCGCATGCGTTATCATGGCTTCCGGCGGTTATCCGCAGAGCTACAAGAAAGGTATTCCGATGAAGGGATTTGACGACAAAGGTCAGATCGACGGATGCTTCGTTTATCATGCAGGTACCAAGCTTGACGAGAACGGTACATTCCTTACAAACGGTGGCCGTGTTATTGGTGTAACAGCAAGAGCTGATGATCTTCAGAGTGCTCTTGATAAGGCATATGAGGGCGTTTCCAAGATCGATTTCGAGGGCGCACACTATAGGCACGATATCGGTAAGCGTGCTTTGGAGTTTCTTAAGTAATGAAAGTAGGTCTGTTCGGGGGTTCGTTTGATCCGTTCCATAACGGTCATTTAAGCATGATCGAGGGCGCTTTGAAAGCGGTCGACAAGATCGTTGTGATCCCTTCTGCGAGAAATCCGTTTAAGCATGGCAAGATACTTAATGCTGCCCCGTACAGATACTATATGACAGTTGATGCTGTAGAAAGATTCGGTGATAAAGTCATCGTAAGTGATGTTGAGTTCTTTATCCCGGGCATCAGCTATACTCTTAATACCATCAAGGCTCTTCTTAAGAATAATAAGATCAATGATCTTGTTGATTCTGATAATGTGGAACTCTTCTGGATCTGCGGTTCTGACATCCTTCCGACTTTTGACAAGTGGTATGAGCCTGATGAGATATTGGATCGAGTTGATCTTCTTGTTGCCAGAAGACCCGGGCAGGATGAGGATTTTGAAGCTAATGTTAAGCGTATCGAAGACCTATATGATACCAGGATAACCGTATTTGATATTGACGGAATTGATGTATCTTCTTCTGGTTTTCGAAAAGAAAAGAATGAGGACCAGATCCCCCAAGAAGTTAAGACATTCATTAAGACCAATGCACTTTATTCTGCGGACTGGCTCGAGAACGTGTCGGACAAGGCAATGGAAGGATTCCTTGAGTATGCTATAGAACTTTATCCGCTCCTTAAAAGAGAGCGGCTCCTTCATACTATAAACACGGCGATTCTGGCGGTAAAGTACGCTGTCATGTATGGCGGAGATCCTGATAAAGCGCTGATAGCAGGCATTCTTCACGACTGTGCCAAGGAACTTCCCGATGAGCAGCAAAGAAAGATGGCGATCAAGGATTCAGGCGAGAGCTATGATATCAAAAAGCTTTGGCACGGTCCTGCCGGTGCTCTTATGGCGAAAAAGCAGTTCGGTATCAAGGATGAAGAGATCCTTGATGCGATAAGATATCACACTACAGCAAGAGAAAAAATGACAATAACGGATAAGGTTGTTTATCTGTCCGATAAGATTGAACCTGCCAGAACCTATGATGACCTGACAGAAGTAAGAGCAGCAGCCGACAAGGATCTCGAACTTGGCCTGATCCTTTGCGTCAGTGCTTTTGTTGAGAAGAGTAAACGTAAGGGAATGAAGCTTCATCACAATACAAAAGGGTTCTTGTCTACATTGGGTGTGGATGCTTGATTTTTTCGGAGATGAAAAATGGGTAAGGAATTGAACAAGAGGAAAATATACGAGAATCCATATCTGTATGTCCTTTCTATAATCGTAGTTTTGGTATTATATTTCGTCTGTGTTTGCTTTGAGCTCGAAGACCTTGATTTCGTGGCTATCAACGGAACATTCCAAAACTATAACTTCATAAGAAGATTTCTCGACGGACAGGTTCCTTTCGTGGATTTCCCAGTATATCTGGGATCCGGACATCTTATCGTGACATCCTTTTTTACTTTCCTGTTCGGAAATGATTACAGTGCTTCGGTTCATGCATATCACTATGTATCTTCCTTAACCGTTATCATGTATTTCTACGTGTTCGGTTATGCGTATTTTAAGAAGAACTGGATAATTCCTTTTTTCTTTTCCGTAATATCCCGTCTGTTTCTTTCTTCGGTCTTTTCGTACCTGATCTATGGAGGCAATTCAGCGAGAGCCATCCGTGCTTTGATAGTTCCTGTCATTATATGTGTCTATCTTCTTGTATCGAATATTCTCAGAGCTAAGATTAAGGATAAGAACAAGGTCTTTATCTCACATATAGTCCTTGTTTCTTTACTTGCAGGTCTTGCGCTGGTATGGAGTAATGATTACGGACTAGTAAGTTTCATAGCTCTTTTCATGCTCGTATTTGCTTATGTTCTTATCGGATATAAGAGCATACGTAAGCTCCTTGTTTCTTTACTTATAATGATCGCCGGAAGTCTTTCATCAGCTTTTATACTGGTGTTACTGATAACCCGCGGTCACCCTGTTATGTGGGTTCGATCGAACTTTATGTCTTCACAGTATCAGGGTTGGTATTATGAGCAGCCCCAGCTTCACACTTTGTACTATTATCAGATCGATCTTTCTTTGCCTTTGATCATCTGTTTCATCCTTTTGGTCGTATATTTTTATTTCTCCGTCAGAAAGATATCCTGGGAGAAGATCCAAAGTTTCGGATTGATCACTTTCACGCTGCTTTCATGTTTTGGAGCATGTCAGGCATATAAATTGTTTAGTCTTAATACGATAGATTATCCGTCGTTTCTTATAAGTACGTTCCTGATACTGGCTATTTATGAGGCTATACGACTTGTAAAGTTTACTTTTAAAAAGGGCGATGTGAAGCTTAGTGACAAAACACTCCGCATAATATCGATCGTTTCGTCGGTATTGATCATCATATGTATCCTTTCTTACTCAGTTGTTTCTTTTGTCAAACTTAAAAAGGAAGACAGATCTTCGAAAAAGTATTTCCCGGAGTTGGGCGGATATCTTGATGAAAACGCCGATGATCTTGATAAAGCGTTAGAGATCACGGCAGGAAGAAAGGTCTTCTCGGCTTATGCATCGGCCTTGGAGGTTGCTACTGATCAATATCAGCCAACGGGCTATGACTACATAATCCATGTCCTTACGGATGAAGGAAGGGAACAGTATCTGAGTGTTTTCGAGAAAAAGGATTTTGATCTGGTGTCAACTATAAGGAAGGACTATAAGACATACGGAACATGGATCTTTTACGCCAACTGGTTCTTCTACCGTGAGGTATATTCGCAGTATCACTATGTCGGTTCCAATACCTATGCTGATTACTGGGAACCGGGCATAGATCCTGAGTCGATCTATACAGGTGGAATAAAAGTAGTTACACAGCGTAATTCGGATAATGAATTGGTTGTGGTGGTAGTGACCGAAGACCCGACTATCTGCGGAGTAGCAGATGTGTACCTGGACTATAGTTCCGATGTTAAAGAAGGTTCATCGAGTTTTCTTTTGCATCAGATAATTGTCGGTGTAACTGACGATACCGTGACTGACGGAAGGATAAACCAGTGGACGTTAAGACAGTCAAATAAGGAATATATTCCGATCACTGTCGTTGACGGAATGGGATATGTCATTTTAGACTCGTACCCGGAGAAGATTACAAAGATAGAGGTTAATGAGGCTTCATGTGATAGAATCTTTGTTGAAGTTTTGCCTAAAACAGATGATTAACATATAATGAAAATACAAGTTGTAACAACAGATTAAGGAGAAGTGTTAGATGACAAGTAAAGAGTTGGCTGATAAGATCGTTGAGATTCTGGATAGCAAAAAGGGTATCGATATTCAGTTGATCGATGTATCAGAGAAGACTATCATGGCGGATTATTTTGTAATCTGCAGCGGTAATTCCACTACACAGATCAAGG
This sequence comes from Clostridiales bacterium, assembly GCA_017649645.1. Classification (GTDB taxonomy): domain Bacteria; phylum Bacillota; class Clostridia; order Saccharofermentanales; family Saccharofermentanaceae; genus Saccharofermentans. Next base: position 10,398 of record JAGCGK010000143.1, read on the forward strand.
CTTTGGCTGATGAGGTTGAAGTTGTTCTCAAAAATGAGTTCGAGCTTTATGCAGATCACGTTGAAGGCAGAAACAGCAACCGTTGGATCCTTATCGATTATAAGGACGTCGTTGTTCATATCTTCCATCCTGAAGACCGTGCGAACTATGATCTTGAGAAGCTTTGGGAGACCAAGAGCGCGATTTGACGGGGCTTTCGGACATGTTTAGTCCGAATTGTCGCTTTTTGTATTTTTTGTCGATTTATTGAAGAACCTTATGTGCTACCTTTCTAATGGAGAGGTGGCACTTATGTTTTCGAGCAAAAACAAAGACAAGATCTATATCGTGATATTCATTATCACTGTAGCCGCCGGAATCATTTATAAGATATTCTTCAAAGGCGAGATGTCATTTCTGTCAAAGAGCGAAGTTACGATCGAGACGGGGGAGAGCATAGTTGAAAGTGCTTCAGAGACCGAGGCAGGAACGATATATGTGTATGTATGCGGAGAGGTAAATAAGCCGGGAGTTTATGAGATAGAACGCGGGTGCATACTTAATGATGTTGTGAATATGGCAGGAGGGCTTACTTCTGAGGCCGCGAAGGAGGATATTGATCTTGTGATGATACTTAACAGCAACATTACGATCAAGATCCCGAAGGAGGGCGATGAGCTTGTTACTATATCAAGCGAGAGCGGGACTGAAGCTGAATCAGGTCTTATCAATATCAATACTGCAGATAAGGAGATGCTCAAGACCTTGCCCGGGATAGGTGACGTGATGGCTGATTCGATCATAGAATACCGGCAGGACAATGTTTTCGAGGAGAAAGAGGACCTGATGAACGTGAAGGGGATCGGGCAGTCCAAATATGATATGGTCAAGGACCTGATTTGTGTGAATTGACTATTGCCAGAACCGGGTAATTGGGGTAAACTACCGCTAACAGTGATGAAAAGGACATGTGCCTGCGGAAAACATCAGACAGAGAATCGGAGTCATCGGCTGGAAGCTCCGTTGAAAAGTCCCGTTTGCATACAACCTTGGAACTGCAGGGGTAAATCGTTAAGAGTAACCTTCGCCGTCCGGCCGCGTTAAGGCTTAATGAGTGGTACGTCGCATCTGGCGTGCAATTTGGGTGGAACCGTGCAACCATGCATCCCAATGCTTGGGGCATGGTGTTTTTATTTGCTTTGAAAACATCATGCCGGAAAACTACCAAAAGAAACAAAACAAGGAGGTAAGACCAATGGTAGATTTTAATGATGAAGTACAAAGAAAGATGTACAGACACACAACAGCTCACGTTCTGGCTCAGGCAGTAAAGAGACTTTGGCCTGATACAAAGCTTACTATCGGTCCTGCAATCGATGACGGTTTCTATTATGATTTCCAGCATGAGGGTGCTTTCTCGGCAGAGGATCTCAAGAACATAGAAGCCGAGATGAAGAAGATCATCAAGGAGAACCTGAAGCTCGAGAGATTCGAACTTCCACGTGAGGAAGCTATTAAGTTCATGCAGGAGAGAAATGAGCCTTTCAAGGTAGAGCTCATCAATGACCTTCCTGATGACGCAGTTATCTCTTTTTACAAGCAGGGTGATTTCGTAGATCTTTGCGCAGGTCCGCACATCGAGAGCACAGGCGAGATCAAGGCTTTCAAGCTCATCTCAACTTCAGCTTCATACTGGAGAGGAGATTCCAACAGAGAGAGCCTTCAGAGAATATACGGTACTGCTTTCCCTAACAAGGAAATGCTCAACGATTACATTACAAAGCTTGAAGAAGCTAAGAAGCGTGACCACAACAAGCTCGGTCGTGAGCTCGAGTACTTCACGACTGTTGATTACATCGGTCAGGGTCTTCCGATCCTTCTTCCTAAGGGTGCCAGAGTTATCCAGCTTTTGCAGCGTTGGGTAGAGGATGTTGAGCAGGCTCACGGCTGCGAACTTACTAAGACTCCGTTCTTCGCTAAGCGTGATCTCTACAAGATCTCCGGTCACTGGGATCACTATAGAGACGGTATGTTCATCATGGGTGATGCTGATGATGAGTCTAAGGAGTGCTTTGCTCTTCGTCCGATGACCTGTCCGTTCCAGTATCAGGTATTCCTTAACAGACAGAGAAGCTACAGAGATCTTCCTATGAGATTAACGGAGACCTCTACGCTCTTCAGAAATGAGGACAGCGGTGAGATGCACGGCCTTATCCGTGTTCGCCAGTTCACGATCTCCGAGGGTCACTATATCCTTCGTCCTGATCAGCTCGAAGAAGAGTTCAGAGGTTGTCTCGAACTTGCTAAATACTTCCTTGATACTGTAGGACTTCTCCAGGATTGTACTTTCAGATTCTCACAGTGGGATCCGGAGAACCCTAAGAACAAGTACGAAGGTACCAAAGAACAGTGGGAAGAGGCTCAGGCTACGATGGCTAAGATCCTCGATAACCTTGGTGTCGAATACACTGTAGGAATCGATGAGGCAGCTTTCTATGGTCCTAAGCTCGATATCCAGTATAAGAACGTTTTCGGTAAGGAAGACACGATCGTAACGATCCAGATCGATATGCTCCTTGCAGCTAAATTCGGTATGGAATACGTAGATGTTGACGGAACAAAGAAGAATCCTTACATCATCCACAGAACGAGCCTTGGTTGCTTCGAGCGTACTCTCGCATACTTGATCGAGAGATTTGCTGGATGCCTGCCACTTTGGATGGCTCCTGAGCAGGTTAGGATCCTTCCTATCTCCGATAAGCAGGTAGATAAGGCATATGAAGTTCGTGACGCACTCCGTGCTAAGGGACTTCGCGCAGAGGTTGATGACAGAAGCGAGAAGATCGGTAAGAAGATCCGTGAGGCTCGTCTCGATAAGCTCATCTACTGGTTCGTAATCGGTGATAACGAAGTCGAGAACAACACTGTATCAGTAAGCTGCAAGTTTGAAGAAGGTTCAAAGACCATGAGCGTCGATGAAGCAGCAGCTCTTCTCGTTGATGAAGTTGAGAAGAAGATCCGTCGTGATAACTGATCTGTTTGATTAGATACTAAGATGCGGGAAGTCGTTTGACCTCCCGCTTTTTTTTGCCTGATCATTAAGCCGCCAGGCGTTCTTTGGCTTTAAGTCTTCTGTAAACCGTAATATACATCGTAATGAAACTTGCACTTCCGCCGATCAGGTTTGATATCGGTTCAGCCCAGAATACGCCTGCGATGCTGTCTTTCATCAGTAGCGGCAGTATAAGTGTCAAAGGCACAACGATAATGATCTTTCTAAGTATCGAAAACGTGATCGCATATTTAACTTTGGCAAGTGCCATAAACGTTGACTGGCCCGAGAACTGCAATGACATAAAGATATATCCCATAAAATAGATCTTAAGATACTTGGTGCCGAAAAGAAGGATCTGCGGATCATCTGTAAACAGTTTGATAAAGAATGAAGGGAAGATCCAGACAAGAGCCCATGCAACGAGTGTATAAAGTATACCCATTATCGTATTTACTTTGATAGCCTTGCATACTCGATCGTATTTCTTGGCTCCGTAGTTAAAACCGAGGACCGGTTGGCATCCTGAAGTAATACCGCTTACAACAAGACCCAAGATCGATCTTACGGAATTGATTACGGTCATGATGGTAACGTAATCGTCTCCTCCGTAATAAGCCAAAGACTTATTGCAAACAAGTTGGATAATACAGTTGGTTGCTTCCATGATGAAGTTGGTGATTCCGACAGATACTATACGAAGAGAAGTCTTCAAGGAGAACACAAATCCCTTAAATGACAGTTTTATCTCACTGCCTTTAACTACAAAGAAGAACATTACCCAGACAAATGAAACTATCTGAGAGATAACTGTCGCGATGGCAGCACCTCTGATGCCAAGGCCCATGTAGTAGATCAGCAAAGGATCCAAGACCACATTAACGACTGCACCTGATAAAGTCGTTATCATAGCTGTTCCCGGCCGTCCCTGAGCTGATATATAGAAGTTCATTCCCGAACCTATCATAAGGAAAGGAGTTCCGAGAAGATATATCTTCAGATACTCTTTAGCATAGAAAAATGTTGTATCACTGGCTCCGAGACCGTATATGAGCGGTTTCATAGTAAGATACGAAACTATTGTGATTATAAAGGACGAGAACAGTAGAAGAACAAAAGAATGTCTCATTATATCTGTTGCCTTTTCATTTTTGCCTTCGCCCTTAGAGATCGAGAAAAGAGGAGTTCCTCCAAGACCAAAAAGAAGGGTGAATGCCATGATAAGTGATATAAGCGGGAAACAGATGCCAAGACCTGTCAGGGAATTCTTACCGGTTTCAGGTATATGTCCTATGAAAACTCTGTCTACGATGTTGTACAACAATTGAGCAAGTTGAGCGATTATAAGTGGTACAGCTTGCTTAAGAATGATAAGTGTTATATTTCCTTCACCAAAATTATTCTTCTTCATGAGAAAAGTATACCATTTGGGCATGATGGTGGGATTATGATAAAATATATAAGATTTTTTAATGAGTGAGGGTATGATTTATGCTTAGAGAAAAAACAGTAGCTAATGTTTTAAGACCCATCTTTACCGTATTGATGGTTTTCCTGTTCATATACGGTACTTATGCGGCAAGTATTTACTTTACTGTTCTGACACCGAAATTCTGGAGCGAGAAGATCTTCGATAAGCAACTCAGAAAAGAGTTCACTGAAATGGTCATGGAAGATGATAATGTCAAGGATAATCCCTATAAAGAGGAACTTGATGGTATGTCTGATACTCTCGTTAATTTCATATTGGATGAGATCTTTGACGGCCTTTTCGAGCAGGACTATGAAGTTGATTATGACAAATACGAGGAAATGTTTGAAGAAGAGATTCAGCCTGTGCTTGAGGAACACGGAGCAAGTAAGGCTGAGATCAAAGAATCCAAGAATGATATTTATGATTCGCTCAATAAGTCTTTGAATGAAGAACTCTTTCCTCAGTTTGAAGAGACAATCGGTAGAAGTCTTTATGGTTCAAGAATAAATATGATGGTCCAATTCATTTCTTGTTTTGGAATTATCCTCGTGTTTACTGTTGTACTTATCCTTATCCATAAGAACAAGTTTAAGCCTTTGAGAAATCTGGGAATAGCAATGACGATCGGACAAGGTCTTGCAACTGCCTTGTGTTTCTTGATCTACGGCATTTTTACTCTGGGAATGAGAGAAGTTGAAATCGATAGTGGTGTTGATGAGCTTGCTAAGCATCTTGTAAATAATATCCTGGATGTTTTCTTTATGCTCATTTTGATCATAGGAGCTACGTTTGTTCTCGGAATTGTACTTATCATCGTATTCGGCATTCTTACCGGCAAAAAGAATAAGGCGTATGCTAAGGAAAATCCGCCTGCATTCCAGGCTGCTGTTCCTGCATCGCAGTATTATAACGATTATGCTCAGACCCTTGCTAATCAGCCTTTGCAGAACAATTATCAGCCTATGCAGCAGCAGTATACTCCTCAGTATGGTCAGCAACCTATGCAGCAGCAATATGCTCCGCAGTACGGTCAGCAGCCTATGCAGCAACAGTATGCTCCTCAGTATGGTCAGCAGCCGCAAATGCAGCAACCACAGTACTCACAGCCTGTACAACAAACATATACTCCACCTGTTGAACCTGTTGTCGGTGAACAGACTCCTGTCTACGATCCGACATTGAATGATGATCTGAATGCAACAACATATGGAGAAGAATCGTCAATAAATGAAACCACTTCCGGTTCAAAGATCGTGGACTGGGATGACGAATTAGAATGAGGTTAATATGGGAAATGAGAAGATGATCAGACATCTCGCGGCTTCTTTAACCGCGGTGGTGTTGGTCTTGCTCGTATTTGCGGGAGCAGGACTTAGGGCTGATGAGATACAGCAGCCTGAAGAAACTACAGAATCAAATGTAGTTACTGCAAATGAACTTCTGGATAATGATGATCAGGAAATAGCTGATCCGAATATTCAAGGAATCAACGATCCTGAGAATGATCAGAAGGAAGAAGATCAGAATAAACCTGAAGATCAGAAAACTCCTGATGAGACACCTGATACTACGGAACCGACTGATCCTACATATCCTGCGGAAACAACAGATGCTCCTGATCCGACAGATACGCCTGATGCTTCTGTAACACCTGAACCGACTGATATACCTGAGCCTACAGAGAATCCTGATAAAGAAAGGGAGGAGCAGGTAAGAGGTTTTGTAGAAAGACTTTATACTTACTGTCTGGGCAGAGGATCTGATGTAGACGGTATTAATTTCTGGGCAGGCGAATTGATGCAGGGTAATTCAACCGGTGCACAGGTTGCTTCTTTATTTGTATTCAGTCCTGAATATGAGTCATTTGAGACATCAAATGATGAGTATCTTACGATGCTATATAAGGCGTTCTTCGGTCGTGAGCCTGATCAGGAAGGATTTGATTATTGGAAATTCCAGATTGACAACAGCGGATGTTCCCGTAAGCGTATTTTCCAGGATTTTGTTAATTCCACAGAGTTTAATACCATTTGTGAAGAGTACGATATCATCAGAGGTGAATACAGGACAGATGATCCTAATGATTCATTGCCGGAAAATGCTCTGTTTTCACCTTCTGACATAGACGTGTATAATTTCGCGGAGCGCTTATATGATAAGTGCCTCGGACGTCAGTCGGATTCTGAAGGAATCAAGTTCTGGACCAGGATCCTTATTGATAAGAAACAGTCCGGTGCAGAAGTAGCTTATGAATTTGTATTCAGTAAAGAATACACAGAAAAGGAGACTACGGACGAAGAATTCCTTACGATGCTCTACTATACATTCTTCAACAGAGAGCCTGATGAGGAAGGATTTAACTTCTGGATGGATTATCTGAAGAATACGATGAAGACCAGAAAATGGATCTTTGAGAATTTCGTTAACTCAAGAGAGTATGAGGAAATATGCGAGAAGTACGGAATCGACAGAGGTTCGTATTATTCGGATGTTCCGTGCGATCAATATACGGATGTAGCTATCTTTGTTACAAGGCTTTATACGGAAGTCCTTCAGCGTGAACCTGAGCAGGAGGGTCTTGATTATTGGATCTTGAGCATTGGCGGATTTGAAGTAACACCGATGCAGGCTTCCAACTGCTTCTTCGATTCCAAGGAGTTCATTGACAATAACTATTCCAATGAAGAGTATGTATCCATTCTCTACGACACATGTATGGGAAGACCTGCAGACGAAGAAGGAAAGGCTTTCTGGGTAGATAAGATCGAAAGCGGAAAGATGACCAAGCTCGAAGTAAGACAGAGTTTCTTTGACAGTCCTGAGTTCGCAAAGATCATGGCTGACAGCGGAATCGTTGAAAAGCCTATCGTAACAGTTGCCAAGAGCCAGGTCGGACAGCAGGGCGGAAAGCCATACTATACCTGGTACGGATATAATTACAGGATCGAGTGGTGTGCAACATTTGTAAGCTGGTGTGCTGATCAGTGCGGATATATCGATTCCGGTAAAGTTCCGAAATACAAATGGTGTATGGATGCCAAGGACTGGTTTAACAATAAAGGTGAGTGGGTAAACGGTAACAAGTACAGACCAAAGAGCGGAGATATCATCTTCTTCGATTGGAACGGTGACGGAGTCATCGACCATACCGGTATCGTTGTTGGTACTGATGCTAAGGGCTATATCCATACCGTTGAGGGAAATAAAGATGATGCCGTAAGAAATGACAGAGTAGTCAAAGTTGGCGATAAGACAATTTGCGGATACGGTATTCCGAAATATTGATTTTTCCACTTAGGTGATATAAAATATCACGGTCATCGGGGTGTGGCTCAGGTGGTAGAGTGCTTGCTTCGGGAGCAAGAGGCCGCGAGTTCGAGTCTCGCCACTCCGACCATGATATTTTAGAAGAAAGTTGTCTCAGAGTTCTGAGGCAACTTTTTTGTTGTCCCGATATCAAGTGAAAACATCCACAAAACAGTGTCTTATCAGGGTTTCTTTTCGTGCATTTATCATATCAAAGCTTTAAATAAGTAGTGTATATTGATAACCGTGTGTAAAAATCTAATGAGGTAAGTTATGAGTAAGAGACCCTTTTTCGGACATTACAAAAAGATATATGTAAACGAGTTTAAAGGCTATAACGGCAAGAAGCTCATAGGCGATATAGCATCAGGTATTACGGTAGGTGCCGTTGCACTTCCGTTGGCACTTGCTTTCGGTGCTGCCAGTGTAGATGCAGAACACGCGGCGATCGGTATCGCAGGCGGTCTTATCACGGCTATCATCGCAGGTATCATAAGCGGTCTTTTGGGAGGCGGCAGCTTCCAGATCTCAGGTCCTACAGGAGCCATGGCTGTTGTACTCGGAACTATCGTCTCCGGTAAATACGGTCTTACGGGAATGTTCCTTGCAACATTTATCTCGGGTCTCATCCTTCTCATATGCGGACTTTTACGATTCGGACGACTAGTCCAGTTCATACCTAAGCCTGTTGTAACAGGTTTTACTTCGGGAATCGCACTTGTAATCGCCATCGGCCAGCTTGGTAACGCATTCGGCGTTGAAGTAAAAGGCGAGACAACGATCGATAAGGTTATATGCTTTGCCAAGAATGTTCCTTCAACCGACATCAAGGCATTAGCTCTTACACTTGCTGTAGTAGCGATAATGTTCTTGTTCCCGAAAAAACTCAGCAAATACGTACCTGCTTCACTTGTATCTATCGTCATCATTACGGTTGTAGCTACATTGATGAAGCTTGATGTTCATACTATCGGCAAGATCCCGAGATCTCTCATTAATTCAGAAGTATTGAATCCGACTCAGGTTAACCTCGAGATGGTTAAGAGCGTAATCGGTTATGCTATCACTATCTCACTTCTCGGAATGATCGAGAGCCTTCTTTGCGGTACATGTGCTGCAGCTATGAAGAAAGAGAAGTTCGACTCTAACGTTGAGCTCATCGCGCAGGGCCTTGCAAATATGGCTGTTCCGTTCTTCGGCGGTGTTCCGTCAACAGCAGCTATCGCTCGTACTTCAGTAGCTATCAAAAGCGGCGGTAACACAAGATTTACTTCCGTATTCCAGTCGATCTTCCTTATCCTTTGTATGTTTATCCTTGCTCCTGTGATCGGTCTTGTACCTTATCCGGCACTTGCAGGTGTACTTATCGTTACAGCTATTAAGATGAACGACTTTAAGACGATCAAGATGTACTTTAAGAACAAGCTTTTGGAGCCGATCCTTCTTTGCTTTGTTACTATGATCGCTACAGTCCTTTTGGACCTTACATACGCTATCGTTATCGGTGTTGCTCTTTCCATGATCATCATGATCAAGAACCTTGCTTCGATAAACGTTAAGGTTGAGGAAGAGACTCTTATCGAGAACAAGGACTGCGCTGTCGTATATAGTGTCGGTGCTTACTTCTTTGCAAACGGAAGAGAGCTTTTGAAGGCTATCGAAAAAGCCGAGAGAAAGTATGACTGCTATATCCTTTCATTCCGTGGTGTCGTTATGATCGACCTTTCTGCCGAACAGGATATCCTTGAGGCAGTTGAATACCTTAAGAGCAAAAATGCTGATTACTGTTTTGTAGGTATCAATGACCAGGTTATGAAGTCTCTCGACAAAGTAGGATTTGCTGAAAAAGTCGGTAAAGACCATATCTTTGCCAACCTTGAGGAATATGTAAGATCTTCTGCTATAATCTAATCGAAAAAGATTATAAGGAGAATTTCTATGATAGCAATCGCAGCAGTTGACAAGAATTGGGCAATCGGTAATAAGGGCGATCTTCTGGTATCGCTTCCTGAAGATCAGAAGGGCGTTTTCAGAGTATATACTGCAGGGAACACGGTTGTTTTCGGAAGAAAGACATTGCTTACATTTAAGGAGCAGAAACTCCTTCCAAAAAGGATCAATATCATACTGAGCAGAAATCCTGAGTTTAAGAAGGAGGGAGCAATAATCCTTCATTCAACAGAGGAACTGGATCAGTATCAGAAAGACCATCCGGATGAGAAGATCTTCGTTATCGGCGGTGCTGAGATGTATAAGACGCTTCTTCCTATCTGCGATGAGGCAATAATCACCAAGATCAATAATGAATATGAGGCTGACGCTTACTTCCCGAACCTCGATGAGACCGATGATTGGGAGCTTACAGAGGTTGAAGATGAAGTAATGTCCGTTAAGGGCGTAAGCTTCAACGTGTGTCACTATAGACGTATCAAATGATTGTGCATTATGCACAAAAGATAACACTAGTTATTATGTAAAGTGTACAAAAACTTCATTGACCCAAAAACCCCTTAGGTCTATCATATAGTTGTCGATAGGGAAATCGACAAGGACAAAAATGATATATGATTACAGTACCTACAAGGAGGTAATAAGATGAAAGCTTTTGTAATGCATGACATTGATGTACAGACACTGATGAAGGCACTTGATGAGTGCAAGGGTAACGTATATCTCATCACAGATGAGAACGACCGTTATAACTTGAAGAGCAAGCTCAGCCAGATGACAGGTATCATGAAGCTCATCGAAGGCGGTATCGTTTGCAACGCAAAGATCTACTGCTCTGATCCTGATGATGAGGCTATGCTTTTCAGACTCAATCTGTTTGGTACATTCGAGGAGATCGAAGAGTAATCTCCTTATTCCAAAGTAAACAAGCGGGAGGTTGCCCCATTTCGGGGCGGCCTCCTTTTTCTTTCTCGAAAACGTCCCTCACGCGCGCGTTATAATTAAATTAGCATAAAATAATCATTATGCTATAATGTTAAAAGCCTTAATGGGCTTAACAGGAGATTTTATGAACAAGTATGTGTTTAATGCCAGAGATATTGCTGCTTATCTTAAGTGGTTCAATGTACCGAGTTACCTTGAAGTTACCTATATGCAGTACTTTTTCTCAGTTGGCAAAAAAATATTGGCTGAACCTTTGACAAGAGACTTCGAGAAGTTCAAGAACGAAGTATATAGAGAACTTTATTACCTTTGGGCAAACGGTTTTGAAGACGATAAGTCCGATATCTCGAAAATGCCGGCTGAAGGACAGTTGTCCTTGATCTGCGATCAGGAATGCATCAACCTTGAGTCTTATATGAAACTCATTACGCTGCATCTTATCTTTTCGAGATACCTGCCTTATGTAAAGATCAATTTCTCGGGAATCCCGTTTTCGCTGGGTATAAAATGTGACTTTACTCAGTACGAGGAAAACGTCTGCAAGGTCTTTGAAGGTCTGAACCTCACTTGTACGGATACTTTCGGAAAGCCGTTTGACATCAGACTTGGTGTACCGGATGAACTTCTGTGCGTCTCTTTGAACGATCAGTTCAAGAAGCGCATTACAGGAGAAAATGACTTCAGGATGCTCATCAGAAACAAAGAGATGAAGCATATGCAGGAACTTAAGGAAAAGTCCCTGGAGATCTTCGGTTCGATGAATAAGGATCTGAAGGCCATTACAGCCAAAGCAAAGAGAAGAGCTAAGTCCTCTTCACGCGACTCTAACAAGCAAATGAAGCAGCCTAAGGGCGCACCTAGAAATATTGACGGAGAGAAAAAATGAGCGAATTTAAATTGGGTCTTGATATCGGTTCTACTACTATCAAGGTTGTTCTTCTCGAAGATGAGAAGATTGTTCATTCGGAATACAAGAGACACCATTCAGATGTTTCCGGTCTTTTGAATGAGCTCTTAAAAGATCTCGAGAAGGAGTTCCCGGGTCTTAAGACTAAGATCACGATCACAGGTTCAGGCGGACTTTCAGTTGCGAATTGGCTGAAGCTTGATTTCGTACAGGAAGTTATGGCTGAAACTGTTGCCATCAATAAATATCATCCTGAAACCGATGTAATCATCGAGTTCGGCGGTGAGGATGCAAAGATCACTTATATGCATCCTGTATTGGAGCAGCGCATGAACGGTACCTGCGCAGGCGGTACCGGTGCGTTCATTGACCAGATGGCTCAGCTTCTCCAGACCGATGCTGACGGACTTAATAATTTTGCCAAAGACTACAGATCACTTTATACGATCGCCAGCCGTTGCGGCGTTTTCGCGAAGAGTGATCTTCAGCCGCTCATCAATGAGGGTGCAGCTAAGGAAGACCTTGCTGCTTCCATCTATCAGTCAGTTGTAAACCAGACTATCGCAGGTCTTGCGTGCGGACGTCCTATCAGAGGACACGTTGCATTCCTCGGTGGTCCGTTGTTCTTTAACTCCGAGCTTCGTGCTGCTTTTGAGAGAACATTGAAGGATAATGTCGAGTCATTCTGGATGCCTGATGAAGCTCAGATCTACGTTGCTTTGGGTGCTGCTTTAAGCGCCAAGGGTGAAGATGTCGACCTTAATGATCTGATCGAGAGATTCAAGAACAAGGACGGATTTACTCCTGATATCATAAGGATCGATCCTCTCTTCAAGGATGAAGAAGAGAAGCTTAAGTTTGACGAGCGTCATGCCAAGGATATGATCGAGATCCATAACTTCAAGGATCAGAAGGGTCCTATGTTCCTCGGTATTGATGCCGGTTCCACGACCACTAAGGCTGTAGTTATAAACGAGAAGGGTGAACTCTGTTATACCTTCTATGCAGGTAACAAGGGTAACCCGGTCATGAGTGCGGTAAATATCCTTAAGGATATCTATAAGCAGATGCCTGAGGATTGTTATATCTCGTATTCCTGTGTAACGGGTTACGGTGAGAATATCATCAAGGCTGCTTTGGGCGTAGATATCGGTGAGATCGAGACAATGGCTCACTTCCAGTCAGCTAAGTTCTTCTGTCCTGATGTTGATTTCATCATCGATATCGGTGGTCAGGATATGAAGTGTATGAGGATCAGAAACGGAGTTATTGATTCCATCATGCTCAACGAGGCTTGTTCCTCAGGTTGCGGATCTTTTATCCAGACATTTGCTCAGACACTTGAGATGGATGCTCATTCATTCTCCATCGAAGCTTTGAAGGCTAAGAACCCTGTTGATCTTGGTACAAGATGTACGGTATTCATGAACTCCAAGGTTAAGCAGGCACAGAAAGAAGGAGCTTCCGTAGGTGATATCTCCGCAGGTCTTTCTTATTCCGTAGTACGTAATGCACTTTACAAAGTTATCAAGATCAGAGATACCGAGCAGCTCGGTAAGAACATCGTCGTTCAGGGTGGTACATTCCTTAATGATGCCATTTTGAGATGCTTTGAGCTCGTTTCAAAAAGAGACGTTATCCGTCCTAATGTAGCCGGTCTCATGGGTGCTTTCGGTGCTGCTCTTATCGCATCAAAGAGATGTCCTGATAAGGTATGGAAATCCGGTCTTCTTGACGAGGAGAACCTCGATAAGTTCTCCATGACAACTGAGAACACCAGATGTGAAGGCTGTGCCAACCACTGTAAACTTACTATCTCCACATTCTCCAACGGCAGAAGATTTGTATCCGGTAACCGTTGTGAAAAGGGAGAAGGTAAGATCGAATCAGAGATCAAGGAAAAGCTTCCTAACATGTTTAAGTTTAAGTATGAGAGAACATTCTCATACTATAAGCCTACGCCTGAAAAGGATGCTAAGAGAGGTGTTATCGGTATCCCGAGAGCATTGAACCAGTATGAGAACTATCCGTTCTGGTTTACAGTACTTACAAAGCTCGGATTCTGTGTAAAGATCTCTGCAAGATCGACACATGCGCTTTTTGAGAGAGGAATGGATACGATCCCTTCAGAGAGCGTATGCTATCCTGCAAAGCTCGTTCATGGTCATATCGAAAACCTGATCTCCAGAGGAATAACTACGATCTTCTATCCTGATGTTCCTTATGAGAGACTCGAAAATAATAACTCCGGTAACCACTACAACTGTCCTATCGTATGTTCTTATCCTGAAGTTATCAAGAACAACGTTGAGGATCTGAAAGAAAAAGAGATCAGATATTTAAATCCTTTCTTCTCTCTTGATAACATGCAGAATACTGCAATGAAACTTGCCGAAGTATTCTCATATTGCGGAGTTACAAAGGATGAGGCTCTCGCTGCCGTAAGAGCAGGTGAAGAGGAGCATAAGAAGTTTAAGGAAGACATCCGCAACGAGGGACTTAGAGTCATTAAGTATCTCGACGAAAACCACAAGAAGGGTATCGTTCTTGCAGGTCGTCCGTATCATTGTGATCCTGAGATCCATCATGGTATCCCGGATATGATCAATTCACTCGGACTTGCAGTCCTTACTGAGGACAGCGTGGCTGTTCCGGGAACTCTGGCTAGGCCGATAAGAGTTGTAGATCAGTGGATGTATCACTCCAGACTATACGAGGCAGCTGCTTTTGTTATTACTAAATCAAATCTCGAACTTGTTCAGCTTACAAGTTTCGGATGCGGTCTTGATGCCGTTACATCAGATCAGGTTCAGGAGATCCTCGAATCATCCGGTAAGCTTTATACACTTCTTAAGATCGATGAAGTAAGTAACCTCGGTGCAGCAAGGATCCGTATGAGATCACTCGTTGTTGCTATGGATGAGCGTGAAGAAGGTCAGAGAAGTGACTACAATAGCGCAATGGAGAAAGTTAATAAGATCCAGGATTCTTACCTCCTTAAGAGAGTTGAATTCACTAAGGAAGATAAGAAGAAGCACACGATCCTTGCTCCTCAGATGGCACCTATCACGTTCGATCTCGTTGAGGCTGCATTCCACAACAGCAACTTCAGATTGAAGATCTTGAAGCAGGCAACAAGAGAAGACATTGAGTGCGGTCTTAAGTATGTTAATAACGATGCATGTTATCCTTCGATCATTGTTGTAGGACAGATGATCAATGCAGTCGAAAGAGGCGAGGTCGATCCTGAGAACGTAACGCTTGCCATAACTCAGACGGGCGGCGGATGTCGTGCTACAAACTATGTCGCATTCTTAAGAAAAGCTCTTAAGGAGGCAGGTTTCCCGAATATCCCTGTAATCGCTATGTCTGTTCAGGGCTTTGAGAAGAACAGCGGATTTAACATAACTCCGAGACTTCTTCACGATGCTATCAAGGGACTTGCATTAGGTGATATGATCTCCACGATGCTTTACAGAGTAAGACCTTACGAGCTTGTTCCGGGATCAGCCAACGCACTTTATTCCTACATTAACAGGATCGGAAGAAAGATGCTCAACAAGGGTGATTTCGAGGATAAGATCTCTCCAAGGTATGATGAAGTAATGCCAAATAATTACTTCTCCAAAACACCTGAAGAGAAGAAGAAGATCAGAGATATCCTTGCCGATATCGGCGTTGATATGGAGAATCTTCCTACCATCAAGAGTTATAAGAAGTTCATCAGGTTTGCTGTTGAGAAATTTGATAAGCTTCCTCTTCGTGATATCCCTAGAAAGCCTCGTGTAGGTCTTGTAGGCGAGATCTTAGTTAAGTTCCAGCCTGATGCGAATAATAATGCTATCGATGTTATCGAGCAGGAAGGATGTGAAGGCGTACTTCCTGGAGTAATGGACTTCTTCCTTTACTGTTGCCATAATCCGATCTGGTCAGCTGAGAACATCGGTAAGAGCAAGAAGAGTGCATTTGCTAACCAGAGGATCATTAACTTCCTCGAACTATACAGGAAGCCTATCAATGAAGAATTTAAGAAGACCGGTAAGTTCATGCTCTCCGAGAGGATAGAGGAACTTGCCAAGAAGTCTGCGTCGATCTTAAGCTGCGGTAACTTCTGCGGTGAGGGTTGGTTCCTTACGGCAGAGATGGTCGAGCTTATCCAAGACGGTGTACCGAACATCATCTGTGCTCAGCCGTTCGCTTGTCTTCCTAACCACGTTACAGGTAAAGGAATGATCAAGGAGCTCCGCCGCCAGTATCCTCAGTCGAACATCATTCCGATCGACTACGATCCGGGTGCTTCTGAGGCTAACCAGCTTAACAGGATCAAGCTCATGATCAGTACAGCCCATATGCAGCACGCTAAGAATCAGGAAAAGGTATAAGTATGAGAAAACTTCTATTGGTTGACGGATATTCGATTATGTATCGCTCGCATTATGCGTATGCGGGAAAGGCGATGCTTACTGCTCCTGACGGAACACCTACCGGAGCGATCAGCGGATTTTTCAATTCGCTCTTCAGTGTGATCGACGAGTATAAGCCGACCAATATCTGTGTTACTTTTGACGTTCATGCAGATACCTTCAGACATAAGCTTTCCGCTGATTATAAAGCTACTCGTAAGCCTATGCCTGACGAACTTAAGGCACAGATGCCCATCCTTAAGAATATCCTTGATCTCATGGGTATAGCCCGTGTTGAGAAGGAGACTTTTGAGGCAGATGACCTTATCGGAACCTTATCGAAAATGGCCTCTGAAGCAGGGGACATCACATACATTTATAGCGGCGATCATGATGACTTCCAGCTCATCGACGAAAACGTATCCGTTGTCCTTCCGCAGTCCGGTAAGGGCAAGCCTCCGCGCGTTCTTATCAGCAAGGAAGTTTTCGAGGATATGTATGGAATATCACCTGACAGATTTATCTATGTTAAGGCTTTGATGGGTGATAATTCAGATAACATCAAGGGTATCGACAAAGTAGGTGAAAAGACCGCTTTTAAGCTTATCCAGGATTATAAGGATATCGAAGGCATCTACGCGAATCTTGATTCGATCAAGGGTGCTCTTCACAACAATCTCGAAGGTAAGGAAGAACATCTGGCGTTAAGCCTTAAGCTTTGTACTATCGTCCGTGACGTCGATATCGATCTTTCACTTGATGATACAGTTCTTGATATTCAAAAGACACAGGAGCTTTGTGATGAACTTACAAGGCTAGCTCTTAAGTCTGTCTTGAAAAAACTCGACATGTCTTCAATGAAACCTTCATCCATTGATATATCAACAGGTGACGGCAAGACTAATTTCGGAAGTGCATTCGCATCTGAGATCGATGAGATATTTAAAAACGGGATTACTATTGAAGAATCAGATCCGGGAAGCGTAAGAAGTGCAATCAAAAAAGCTTTTGATGCTCTCTCGGATGATGACAAGAAATATCCGTTTTATTCAGTATGTTTCTTTGAGGGAAAAGCGCTTGTCGGAATCATGAAAAGCTCTGTTGTTTACAGCATTTCCGCTGAAAGACTTGATGAGCTCTTTGCTAAGATCAAGGATGATGAGATAAGTGTTCTTCCGTCATCATATTCGTATAAAGCATCGTCTAAATGTTTGAATGAACCTATCAAGGATCTGAAGAGTATTTTTGATGTTGAGATATGCGCTTATGTCCTTAATATCGTTTCCGGAAATGACGTAAGTTTTGGGACCATATTCGAGAGAACAACAGGGATCATCTTCCCGATAGATTCAGAAAGTACTTCCGGTCAGGTATCCCTTTTCGACGTGGAAGATACTGACAAGAAACTTAAGAATGCTGCAGGCGAAGCACTTCTTGTTTCTTATGCTGCAAATGTTCAGGCAAGACAGATAGAAGAAAATAAACTCACGAATCTTCTTTACATGATCGAGTTCCCGTTGGTATTGACTCTCGACAGGATCGAGCGTAACGGAATGTATGTCTCCAAAGATGAGCTTACGAGACTTCATGAAGATTTTAAAACGAGGATCAGTGAGATCGAGAAAAAGATATATGAACTTACGGGGGAAGAATTCCTTATAAGTTCACCTAAGCAGCTTTCAAATGTGCTTTTCGAGAAACTCGGATTAAAGCACGGAAAGAAGGGTAAGACAGGAGTTTATTCAACTTCCGCAGAAGTCCTTCAGAGCCTTTATGACGAGCATCCTGCTATCCCGTATATCATGGAATACAGAGCTCTTACCAAGCTTGATTCCACATATGCCGTAGGTCTTGCAGACAAGATCGAGAACGATGGCAGGATAAGGACAACATTTACGCAGGCTATGACTAATACGGGAAGACTTTCTTCAACTGAGCCTAACCTTCAGAATATCCCGGTAAGGACAAGTGAAGGTGAGAAGATCAGAAATGCATTTACTGCTCCTGAAGGAAGAGTTCTCGTTGATGCCGACTACTCGCAGATCGAGCTTCGTCTACTTGCTGCCATGTCCGGAGACGAGATCATGTGCGAAGCATTCAGGGAAGGGCAGGATATCCACAGAAGGACTGCTGCAGGCCTTTTCGGAGTTTCCGAGGAGGAAGTTACATCTTCTCAGAGAGCGGCAGCTAAGACTGTCAATTTCAGCATTGTTTATGGTGTGACCGAGTATGGACTTTCCCAGGATCTGCACATAAGTTTCCAGGAATCCAAGCACTTTATCGAATCTTATAAACGACAGTTCCCGAAGGTAACTTCATATCTTGATTCACTTAAGACCAAGGGCGAAGACTTAGGGTATGCAGAGACTTTGTTCGGACGAAGAAGATATCTTAACGAACTTCGTTCACAGAATAAGAACCTTCGCGAGTTCGGTCTTCGTGTTGCCATGAATACGCCGATCCAAGGTACGGCTGCCGATATCATCAAGATCGCGATGAACAGGGTCAATAAAGCTCTCGAAGAGAAGGTCCCTTCCGCAAAACTTGTCATGCAGGTTCACGACGAACTTATCGTAGAGTGTGATAAGGCTGATGCCGAGACCTGTTCAAAACTTCTCATTGAAGAGATGGAAAATGCCGTTAAGCTTCCTGTTCCGCTCATCGCAGATTGCGGAATCGGTGATACTTGGCTTAAGGCTAAATAAGGAGGAAACATTCAGATGTTCGTATTAGGAGTCACAGGCGGTATCGGAACCGGAAAGAGCACTGTTTCAGGCATTTTGAGAGACAGGGGTCTTTTGGTCTTGGATGCCGATCAGATATCAAAAGACGTAACTGATGTTGACGGGATCGCCAATGAGGAGATAGCTCAGGTTTTCGGAAACAGGGCGATAAGGAATAACGCCCTTGATCGTAAATACATCTCATCCATTGTTTTCAATGATAAGACAAAGCTTGATAAGCTTTCTTCGATAATCCATAAGTATGTTTTGAAGTATATTGCAGACCAGCTCGAAAAAGAGCGCACAAAGGGAACCAAGTGTGTTGTACTTGATGTTCCGATCCCTGTCGAAAAAGGATTCGTAGATAAGTGCAATCAGATATGGGTCGTTACCTGTGACACTGAGATAAAACTTCGAAGACTCGTTGACCGCGGAATGACTTTGGATGATGCAAAAAGAAGGATCGCTATGCAGATGACCGATGAAGAATATCTTAATATCGGTGATTATGAGATCAACAATTCCGGTTCTTTTGACGATCTTATTACGAGGGTTGAGGAACTCATTAAGGAGCAGCTCTACGAGAGAGGTATCAGGATATGATCGGCAAGATACTTGTTATTGTTATGCTTGCTTTTTCGATAATTATGATCCCTGTGATCCTGGTTAAAGCAGATAAGTTTAAGAAGTTTTTTCTGGCATGCACCATAGTTTATGTAACGGGTAATCTTCTTATAACCGCTATTGTTTTCCTTAATCAGGATATACCTCCGGTATTCGCTATTATATCTGAGATCACCATTTTGTTTGTCTTCGGTTTCTCTATGTACATGATATACAAACTCGGTAAGAGTACTGAAGAAGTACAAAAAGCTCAGCTTGAAGCACAGCAAAAGAAGGATCAGGATAAAACTGCCGAATAAGTGCTAATGACAAATTCTCAAAAAAAGAGGATAATCAAGGTATCTGTATACGGGGGTGAGAATATATGAGTAAAAAGATGAGCAACATTTTGATCTCTGTAATGTTCCTTCTTCTTGGTATCGTACTGTTGATCTATCGTGCGGGACTTGAAAGCAGGATTAAGCTGATCGTTGGTATCGCTATTATTGTTCTTGGAGTATTTAGGATAATCACTGCTCTTATCAAGAATAAAGATGAGGATGCAAAATCTACTACTATTGGTGATTTTATAGTAGGTCTTATACTTATCGCATTCGGTATCATTATTCTTGTTCTCGATATGGCATTTGCCATCGTAATCGGTGCTTTCTTTATTTTCGCAGGAATTAGAAGGCTTCTTTATTCCATTAAGACATTCGATAAGAATCCGGGTTGGGTAATAGCTTTCATCATCGCAATTCTGATTACCGGCATGGGTGTTTTCTTCATTATCAAAAATGATTTCGCGATCAAAACAGTCATCATTCTTGTCGGTATCACATTGATAGTTTTGGGTATCCAGGGAATTATTGCTGTTCTTTTCCGAAAAAAGAAGAATAAGAAGGTAGCAGAAAAGACTGAGAAGCCTGAGAAAACTTCTAAGTAAGACTGATATGACAAGCAAAATAAAAGACGGGATATCATCTGATATCCCGTCTTTTTCTATTACGATATTATTCGATCAAACGTTGAATCTGAAGAGAACTACATCTCCGTCCTTCATGACGTATTCTTTACCTTCTGATCTTACGAGACCTTTTTCTCTTGCAGCTGCATAAGTTCCGCAAGCCATGAGATCATCGTAAGCAACAACCTCAGCTCTGATAAATCCACGCTCAAAGTCGGAGTGGATCTTACCGGCTGCCTGTGGAGCCTTAGTGCCGTTCTTGATAGTCCAGGCACGAACTTCCTGCGGACCTGCAGTAAGGAATGAGATGAGACCTAAGAGCTTATAGGAAGCCTGGATCATCTTATCAAGACCGGCTGAATCGATTCCGAGATCATCAAGGAACATCTGTCTGTCTTCAGGCTCAAGCTGAGAAAGCTCTTCCTCGATCTTAGCGGAAATAACTACAACTTCACTTTGTGTCTTGGATGCTATCTCCTTAACTGTATTAACATAAGGAATATCAGGATTCTTAATGTCATCTTCAGCGATATTAGCGCAGTAGAGAACAGGTTTCATGGAGATGAGCTGGCATTCCTTGGCAATAGGGAATTCCTCCTCATCAAATTCAAGAGATCTTGCAGGCTTTTCTTCTGAAAGACAAGCATAGATCTTCTCATACACAGCAAGGATCGGAGCATAGGACTTGTCTCCGCCTTTCATCATCTTCTGTGTCTTTTCTATACGCTTTTCCATGATCTCCATATCAGAGAGGATAAGCTCGAGTTCGATAGTCTCGATATCACGCTTTGGATCAGCACCTCCGTCTACGTGTACGACATTAGTATCATCAAAGCAGCGGACGACATGAACAATAGCATCAACTTCTCTGATATTGGAAAGGAACTTATTTCCAAGTCCTTCACCCTTACTTGCACCTTTAACAAGTCCTGCAATATCAACGAATTCAATGATAGCAGGAGTATATTTCTGAGGATCATACATCTTGGCAAGCTCGTCAAGTCTTGAATCCGGTACTGATACAACGCCTACATTAGGTTCGATAGTACAGAACGGGTAATTTGCAGATTCAGCACCTGCTTTTGTGATCGCATTAAAAAGTGTACTCTTTCCTACATTAGGAAGTCCTACGATACCGAGTTTCATTATTAATTCCTCCGATAAATATACCTATTAAATACAACAACGTATTCTAACACATATATTATTCTTTTCAAACTTGATGAAAATGATATTTTTCTGAAAATCAACGCCCTGTTTTCAATGCTTTTGGGGATTTTGCGACGAAATTGTCGGTTTTTGTTTTTTTTGTCGATTTTTAAGCCTTTTGAAATTGCTATCATGCAAAAAAGCGAGGTGATCTAAGTGGCTAAGATAGTTACGGGAAAAGTATATTCGGCATTTGCAGACGGCTTAAACGGTGAGCCTGTTGTTATAGAAGTATCGATCACACCGGGACTTCCATCATTTGACATTATCGGATTGTGCGATGCATCGATAAGGGAATCCAAAGGAAGAATACTGACAGCGATAAAAAAGTCCGGCTTCGGTATCCCTAAGGGACATATAACGGTAAGTATTTCTCCTTCATTTATTAAAAAGACCGGCTCGGGCTTTGATCTTCCGATTGCTATCGGCGTACTTATGACTTCAGGACTGATCCCGGGATTAGACAGTCTGAGGATATTTGCGAGTGGGGAACTAGCTTTAAACGGAGAAGTACACGGTACTCCCGGTGCCGTTATGAGGATATCTTCGATCAAAAGATCCGGTTATGATGCTTGTTTTATTCCTTGTGAAGAACGTGACAGTGCAGCATGCTGCGGTCAGGAATGTATCTTTGTTTCAGATCTGCGTTCTGTATGTGGTCATATATCGATGTATGATTTCAGATCTCGTATTCCGACTATTCCTGTTTTCTATGAAAAAGATAAGGAAGTCCTTGATTTTTCCGTATTGAAGGGACAGGAAAAAGCTTCAAGATCAGTGTTTTTATCGGCTTGCGGTTGGCATAATATCCTCTTAATCGGTAGCAGCGGTTCAGGCAAGACTACGGCAGCAAGGATAATACAAGGTCTTATGCCGTCATTGGACCAGCGTGAACTAAAAGATGTGTTTATGCTCAATAACTCAATCGGACTTGAATCCGCTATATCGGCAGCGTCTTATGATAGACCGTTCAGGACAGTCACGCCTTCTTTGAATCTGACGGGCCTCATCGGATCTGCCAACGGATTTAAGCCCGGTGAGATCAGTCTTGCTAATCACGGAGTATTGTTCGTTGATGAGCTATGTGAATACAATACGAGATTCATAGATATGATGCGTATACCAATGGAAGACAGATATGTTGAACTGAAAAAGGGAGGCAAGGAAATGCGTTTCCCTTCTGATTTTCTCTTTGTAGGAGCTACAAATCCCTGCAGGTGCGGCCTTTGGCTGGAAAAACCCAGTAAATGTACATGCTCTAAATCAGTCCGTGACGGATACCTCACCAAGATATCCGGACCATTTTCAGATCGACTGGATATAGTTACCGAGATGTATCAGGTTGACGCTGCAGGACTTAAAGAATCCGTATCTTCGGTTAATGAGAGAAAGAGCAGAGAGCTAAGAAGCAAGGTAAAGACTTGCTGGGAGATACAAAGGGAAAGATATAAGAACACCGATAAGCCATATGCACTTAACGGAAGTTTTGACAGTGAGAATCTCTCCGAAGTCTTGAGAGCAGATTCTAAGGTCATTGATTATGCATCTAAGGCTGCGTCTGTCGGCGGGTACTCGGTAAGAAGCTTTAAGCGCCTTTTGAAAGTAGGAAGGACCATAGCTGATATCGAGGAGAGAAGGGATATGAAGGAAAGCGACATCGCTGAAGCAATGAGTTACAGATTCAGGAGCAAACTATGACAGATCTTTCTAAAATGTTTTGGGCAGCGTGTTTTTATGAAGGATACATAACCAACAAAGATACAAACGAGCTTAAGAAATTGGGACTGATAAAGAGTTTCACGGATTTTATAGATCCCAATACATTAAGTAATGCCATTCATTCTGAACTATCTCCGATGCTCAAGACAAAACTTGAGCAGATACTGAAGCATTATTCCATTATCGAAAGCAAGGCAAGGAAATATATAGAAGATTGCAAAGCCTCAGATATCTTTACTGTTACCTGTAATGATGAAGATTATCCCTCATATTGGAATATTTTAAGCGGTATGCCACGGATGGTCTTTTGTAAAGGCGATCGTAAGATCCTTAAGACTTTGGATCAGGGTTGCTGTGCAGTAGTAGGTTCCAGAGATCCGAGCGGATATGCATTAACAGCAACAGCGGATATTGTAAAAGATCTGGTCAATAAGCAGATCACTATTGTTTCAGGTATGGCTAACGGCATAGACCGTCAGGCCCACCTAGTAGCATTAAATAATAAAGGAAAGACCATTGCGTTTCTTGCGGGAGGTCCTGATAACATCTATCCGTGGAATAACAGGGATATTTATGAGATGATGTGCCGAAATGGTCTTATCATATCTGAGATGCCGCCGGGTACCAAAGCTCAAAGACAGTATTTTCCCTCAAGAAACAGGCTGATTTCGGCTATATCCGATGTTTGTCTTATCATGGAGGCAGGGATTCACAGCGGAACTCTTCATACAGCTTCTTTTGCTGCTGCTCAAGGGAAAAGTGTATATGTCCTTCCTAATACCATTTATAATGAGAATGCTATGGGCGGATTAAGGCTCATCCTGGATGGAGCAAATATCCTTTTGGGATCTGAAGATGTAATTAGTGACATAGCGGAATGCAGTTTTTACAGGTTTTTGGGTAGTGAACCGGCTGAAAACAGAAGTTTGATGGTCTTTAGCAAAGACACTTCTGAACTTAATGATGAGGATTGGAAGAAGGTAATAATCAATGAATTAGGTACCAAACCGCAAACCTCGGATGATTTATCTACGCGTATAAACATACCTTTTTACAGACTATCAGCCCTGCTTTCCGAATTGGAGATGGATGGGAAGGTTGAACAAACTCGCGGAAAATTTCTTTTGACAATCACGAAACATTGAAGTATATGTATTATTTGTATGATTATTTTTGTGCTAGGTGAATTGTTATGGCGAAATATTTGGTAATTGTTGAGTCTCCCGCTAAAGCTAAGACTATAGGCAGATACCTCGGTAAAGATTTTAAGATTGCTGCATCGGTTGGTCACATCAGGGATCTTCCGGCTGCTACGCTTGCTGTTGATATCAGAAATGGTTATAAACCTATCTATATTAATATGCGCGGTAAGGAAAAGATAATTAAAGAATTAAAACAGCTTAGTAAAGAAGCTGATTTCGTATATATCGCAACCGACCCGGACCGTGAGGGAGAAGCGATCGCTTGGCATATCGCCAAAACACTTAATATAGATCTCAATACTAAATGTCGTATAACATTTAACGAGATCACTAAAAATGCAGTTAAGAATGCTATTGAATCACCTAGAACAATAGATATCAATCTTTTCAATGCTCAGCAGGCAAGACGTGTATTGGACAGACTCGTCGGTTATGAGTTAAGTCCGCTTTTGTGGCAGAAGATCAGAAAGGGCCTTTCCGCAGGTCGTGTTCAGTCAGTTGCTACTAAGATCGTAATGGACAGAGATGCTGAGATAGACAGTTTCGTTCCGGAAGAGTATTGGCTTGTAAATGCTCTTATTACCCCTTCAGGTAAAAAGCATGAGTTCAAAGCCAGATTTTACGGCGTTAATGACGGTTCTAAGATCAATAAGGTTAAGCTTAGCGACAAAAAGTCAGCTGACGAAGTCATATCTAAGGTAGGAAAGGAAGATTTTGTTGCTACTTCTGTTAAGAAGGGCAAGAGACAGAGAAATCCGTTCCCTCCGTTTACAACATCTACTTTGCAGCAGGAAGCTTCGAAAAGACTTGGCTTTTCTTCGAAGAAGACAATGTCTGTTGCTCAGCAGTTATATGAAGGTATAGAAATTGCAGGCCATGGTCAAAACGCTTTGGTTTCCTATATCCGTACTGACTCCGTTCGTATTTCCGACGAAGCAGTTAAGTTTGCCAGATCATATATTGAAGAGCGTTATGGTAAGGAGTATCTTCCTAAGACCAGCAGATCATACAGCAATAAGAATTCATCACAGGATGCACATGAAGCTATAAGACCTACTCATTTTGAGTTCCCTCCGGAATCGATCAAAGCTTCACTTCATACAGATCAATATAAGCTCTATAAGCTTATTTGGGAGAGATTCATTTCTTCCCAGATGGCTTCCGTTAACTTGGATACAGTTTCTTTGGATCTTACCGCTAACGGACAGGTATTCAGAACACAGGGTGAGACAGTTACTTTCCCTGGATTCCTTGCTGTTTATGAAGATGTAAATGAAGAAACTACTGATAATTCGGATGACGAGAACACAAAGGTTAAGCTTCCTGAGATCAATGAAGGCGATATCCTTAAGAACTTGGGAGTAACCGGTGAGCAGAAGCATACTTTACCGCCTCCGTACTATACAGAAGCTACTTTGATCAAGGCTCTTGAAGAAAACGGTATCGGACGTCCTTCTACATATGCTCCGACTATCTCTACTATCCTTGAGCGTGACTATGTTAAGAAAGAAGGCAGACTTATCAAGATCACTGAACTTGGTAAGCTTGTTACTGATATGCTTGCAGGAAACTTTAAAGAGATCGTTGATGTTTCCTTTACGGCAGATATGGAAGAAAAGCTTGATGATGTCGAGTCCGGAAAGACAGACTGGGTTCAGGTAATGGATTCTTTCTATCCTAATTTCCATGAGCAGATAGTCGAAGCAGGCAAGTCGATAGAAAAGGTCAAGTTTGAAGATGAGCACACAGGAGAGACATGCCCTAAGTGTAATAAGGGTGAACTCCTCATCAAGTCAGGAAGATTCGGAAAGTTTATTGCTTGTTCCAATTTCCCTGAGTGTGATTATACAGATAATATCAAGGTTAAGGCCGTTGGATCACACTGTCCTCTTTGCGGATCGGAGCTTTTCATCAAGCAGGCTAAGAAACGCAGAAACAAGACTTTCTATGTTTGTGCTAAGGAAGGCTCAGATAAGAACTGTGAGTTTATCTCATGGGATCTTCCGGCTGATGATAAGAAGTGTGAGACTTGCGGTTCATACATGGTATATAAGACATTCAGAGGTAAGAAATACCTTAAGTGCTCCAATAAGGATTGCCAGACTAACGCCAAGAAAACAAAATCTTGATCCGGTGATAATCTATGCATGAAAACAGAGAATACGTAAATGTTGTCGGTGCAGGACTTGCAGGTTGTGAGGCCGCATATTTGCTTGCATCATTGGGTATTAAAGTAAGACTTTATGAGATGAAGCCTATAAGAAAGAGTGATGCCCATCACAAAGACGGATTCGCTGAATTGGTATGCAGTAATTCACTTCGTGCGGCTTCGATCGAGAATGCCATTGGTCTTTTAAAAGAAGAGTTAAGGCAGATGGGTTCATTGATAATGGAAGCTGCTGATAAGTCTCAGGTACCTGCAGGCGGCGCACTGGCAGTGGACAGAGATGAGTTTTCCGACTATATCACCTCTAAGATAAAAGAGTGTTCCAATATCGAAGTCATCCATGAGGAGATAAAGAAAGTTCCGACAGATGCTATCACTATAGTTGCTACCGGTCCTTTGACGGATGGTGAGCTTTATGACGACATCTTAAGGCTTACGGGAGGCAGCGATCTTCATTTCTTTGATGCAGCTGCTCCGATAGTTTCAAAAGATTCTATAGATATGAGTAAGGCCTTTGCTGCTTCCAGATACGGTAAGGGCGGAGATGACTATATCAATTGTCCTATGGATAAGGAAGAATACCTCAGATTCTATAATGAACTTATCACAGCTGAACAGGCTGATGTTAAGGGATTTGATAAAGAGATAGTCTTTGAAGGATGTATGCCTATCGAGTCTATGGCTAAGCGCGGTGAGGATACCATGAGGTATGGTCCGTTAAAACCGGTCGGCCTTATCGATCCGAAGACCGGAAAAGAGCCTTATGCCTGCCTTCAGCTTCGACAGGACAACAGAGCTAAGAGCATGTATAATCTTGTCGGTTTCCAGACGAGACTAAAGTTTGGTGAACAAAAGAGAGTTTTCGGACTTATTCCGGGACTCGAAAACGCTGAATACCTCAGAATGGGTGTAATGCACAGAAATACATACTTAAGAAGTCCTCAGGTCCTTAATCCTGATTATTCTCTGAGAGAAGATGAGAATATCTTCTTTGCAGGACAGATCACAGGTGTTGAAGGGTATATCGAATCAACAGGTTCCGGTTTCCTCGCTGCTTATTATGCTTATCATAAATTCCTGGGGATCGAGCCTGAGTTCAAGTTCGACGGTGAGACAGTCATCGGTTCTATGGCTCAATATGTATCTGATCCTACTATCAAGAAGTTTGTACCAATGAATGCGAACTTTGGTATAATCGACCCGATAGGAAGAAAGTTTAAAGGAAAGACGGCTAAGAAGGATAAGAACCTTGCTTTGGCTGACAGATCCCTCAATAAGATCGCCTCATATCGCGAATATTTAGATTCATTAAGGAGAGCTTGAGATGTTTTTCAAGAAAAAAGTACCAACCGAAGATCTTGATTTTGATATCAATGACCATGGTCCGGTGTACAGGTTTTTCTCGAGCTTCGGTACATACTTTTTGAAGTTCGTATTGATAAATGCGATGTTTCTTATCATGAACATACCTTCAATGCTGGTTGCTTTCGGGTATTGTCTCGTATTACTTCCGAATCTTAATCCTGTTTTTGTTCCCGAAAACTTCATCTCATACATGAATGAACTCGGTATCATAGGTAATCAGACTATGAATGATGTCGGAAATGAAGCAGGTTATCAGCTTTATTACCTGATCATTGTTTTCTGTGTCATGTTCCTTATCGGAAGTACATTGATATGTATCGGACCTTTACAGGCCGGCTTTTCAACTATCTACAGAAACATTGCACGTGGTCATGGTACATTTGTATTAAGTGATTTTAAGGACGGAGTTAAGCAGAATTGGAAACAGTCATTGATCTCTATGATCATCTCTTGGCTTTTTACCTTGATATCTTTGTTTGCCGTTGGCTTTTATGCCAACCACTTCGGCAGGTTCGGAACAGCAGTATCAGTCCTTTTCTTTGTTGGGTTCCTGATATTTACCATCATCCATAACATGGTCAATTATCTTATCGTTACAGTTGAACTCCCGCTTAGGAAGATCTACAAGAACGGCGGAATATTCTTCCTTGTTAAGTTTATTCCTTGTATTGGATTGATGCTCCTTCTTACGGTTATTCTTATCCTGCTTCCGTGCGTGCTCTTGTTTACGACAACATATGTGGCATATGCTATCGCAGTATTCTATTATCTGACTATAGCTTTTGTTTTGTGGCAGTACCTTATGGCTTTCTTTACGAATGAACTCGTCAATAAGTACATCGTTCCTGCAACGGAAGATGATGATGAAGATGATGAAAATGACGAAAATACAAACATAGAGTATACTGATAAGGAGAATAAATAAGGGATTACTATCACTAAATAGGGGTGTTTCGTGGGTTTTTCGGCTCTGTCATCACAATCTAAGATCGGTCTGATCATATTGGCATTGCTGATAGTGGCTGTCATTATTTCGCTTGTCTGGATATCCAATCTTCTTATTCAGCTTATAAGAACGGCCCGCATTAATGATGCGAAAGAAGAAGATTACCCGTTGTTTGCCGATGTTTCATATTTCTATGAGAAGGGAAACAGAGAGCGTCAGGAAGACTCTTTATATATCTCTCACTTGGATGATTATGTCGATTATGGAATCCTGGCCTGCGTCTCTGACGGAATGGGCGGTCTTAAGTACGGCTCTGAGATTTCCAAATATGTTATCGATGAGGTCGAGAAGCTTTTCCCGATAAACTTTTATGATTCTGAGGTAGTTGCTGACTGCATCAAAAAGATATCAGGGCGTGTTTTCGAGAAGTATGCTCGAAAAGGCGGGGCGACGCTTGTAATGGTGCATGTCTTTAAGGACAGGCTGAATTTTTATAGTGTCGGTGACAGTAATATCATCCTAATCAGGAACAATATTGCGACATGCCTTAATCCGAAGCAGAATTATTCCAGGATCCTTATCAAGAATCTGACATTGGAAGGAAAGACTACGGAAGAAGCTTATCTGAACAAAAAGGGAAGAGCGCTTGTAGATTTTATCGGAAACAACAATATCCGCGTTAATTATTCTCAAAGTCCCCTCAAACTCTTTGACGGTGATATTATTGTTATATGCTCAGACGGAGTTACTGATGCCATATCTCTCAATTCAATGATCAATCTTATCGGTAACAGCGCCAGGAAGACTGCTGAGAACATTAAGCTTGCGATCAGGATGAAGAACTTTCAAAGGCAGGATAATTATTCTGCGGTCGTTATTAAACTGAATAAATATAATTTCTGAGGCGGCACATGATAGAGACTTACACATTTTCGAATAACGGAGGGCTTGAAGAATACAATGACGAAGTCTTTGTAGGATTCGGCTCGTTTACTGTTGCCGTTATCGTTAATGGTATGAATAACAGGGAAATGTGCAGACGTGTCTCTCTTGCCGTAAACAGAGTCCTTTCAACTGACTTTGAATCGATGTCATTTGATGATATGACTTATCTTATTTCCAAGATCGTTAAACACAATGATGAATATACTGTCATCAGGATTACTGATACCGAGATCGAGATGGAACAGCACGGAGGTACGATCGCTTATATCATCAAAGACGGTGATATAAGGCAAGTAACAAACGGTCTTCAAAAGATCGATAACGAAGACAGGATCATATGCGGAACAGAGAGGTTCTTTAAGTTTCTCAGTAAGGAAGCAGTCCTTGCTGATGCAATATCTTCCATAAGTGCCGAGGAGTGGATGGATTATCTCGTTGGCAGGATATCTGATGTAAACATGTTAAAAGGTGACAACCTCTCGGCCATCACCTTTATAGTCAGAAATACTGAAAATGTCCGTATCGATTCTTAATCCTTGCCGTAATACTTGGCGAAGAATTCGTCTCTGAAGTCCAAGAGACAATCATTAGCGATAGCTTCGCGGACTTTTTCCATGAGATCCAGAAGGAATGCGATGTTGTGCCACGTGCAAAGCCTTTGGCCGAACATCTCTTTTGCCTTGAGAAGGTGTCTTATATAAGCCTTCGTAAAGTTCTTACATGCATAGCAGTTACACTCTTCATCAAGCGGCTCGAAAAGTTCAGCATACTTTTTATCTCTGGCGATTACTCGGCCGTGTGAAGTAAGGACGGTACCGTGTCTGCCCATTCTGGACGGAAGAACACAGTCAAACATATCGATTCCTCTGATAGCGCCTTCGATAAGATAATCCGGCGAACCGACACCCATAAGGTATCTCGGCTTATCTTCAGGCATCAAAGGAACAGTTACATCAAGCATCTGATACATCAATTCGCCCGGCTCACCAACGGAAAGACCGCCGATAGCGTATCCCGGGAGATCTCTGGAGCAGATCTGCTTAGCACTTTCCTTACGAAGCTCCTCGTACATGTTACCCTGGATAATACCGAACAGAGCCTGATCTTCAGGACGCTGATGAGACTCGATACAACGGTCGAGCCATCTTGTGGTTCTTTCCAGAGAATCAGCTGCATACTTGAATGTTGACGGGTATGGACAGCATTCATCAAATGCCATGATGATATCGGCACCAAGGTCATTTTGGATCTTCATGGATTTTTCAGGTGTAAGGATGTGCTTTGATCCGTCGATATGAGATCTGAAGTTTACGCCTTCTTCAACGATATCCTTAGGCCTTGCAAGTGAGAATACCTGGAATCCGCCGCTGTCTGTTAAGACTGCGTTATCCCAATGCATGAAGTTATGAAGCCCTCCGGCCTTTGCAATAAGCTCGGATCCGGGTCTCATCCAAAGATGATAAGTGTTAGAAAGTATGATCTTTGCGCCCATGGACGAGATCTCATCCGGGCTCATACCTTTAACTGTGGCCTGAGTTCCTACAGGCATGAAGACAGGAGTCTTGATATCGCCGTGAGGGGTATGTATAACTCCAAGTCTGGAGCCGCTCTGTTTACATGTATGGATATGTTCGTAGGTTATCGGGTATTTACTCATAAGGACTCCTTTAAGTCTGTGATGAACATTGCGTCTCCGAAGCTGAAGAATCTGTATCTTTCTTCAACTGCTGTCTTATAGGCATTAAGAACATGCTCTTTTCCTGCCAGGGCGGAAACCAGCATTATCAGTGTTGATTCCGGGAGATGGAAATTTGTAATAAGAGAGTTTACGCATTTGAACTCGTAGCCCGGGTATATGAAGATATTCGTATCACCTGAACAAGGCATCATCTCCGGATCTTTTGAAGCTACAGTCTCGAGAACTCTCGTTGATGTTGTTCCGACGGATATGATCCTTCTTCCTTCGCTTCTTGCTTTTCTTATTATGTCCGAAGCTTCTTTGTCGAATTGGAACCACTCCGAATGCATCTCGTGCTTTGTAACATCTTCGACCTTAACAGGGCGGAATGTTCCGAGACCTACGTGAAGGGTTACTTCAGCGATGATGATTCCCTGATCTTTAAGATCTTGAAGGAGTTTTTGAGTGAAGTGAAGACCTGCAGTAGGTGCGGCCGCAGATCCCGGAGTTTTTGAGTATACGGTCTGGTAACGCTCCTTATCCTGAAGCTTCTCGTGAATATATGGCGGAAGAGGCATGGTTCCCGCTTTATCAAGAACTTCTTCCCATATGCCGTTAAAATCAAATCTGACGATCCTGTTTCCTGTATCGAGAACTTCTTCACATTCAGCTTCGAGCTCGTTTTCGATAAAAGTGAACCTTCTGTGAGGTCTGACTTTTTTACCGGGTCTTACGATACATTCCCATCTTTTTTCGTCCAGACGCTTTAAAAGAAGTATCTCGACAGGGGATTTGGTATCAGATCTGACACCTATCAATCTTGCCGGGATTACTCTCGTATTGTTGATTACCAGAACATCTCCTTTTCGAAGATAGGAAGGAAGATCGGTAAAATGCTTATTCCGGATCTCACCGGTATTCTTGTCCAACACCATGAGCCTCGATGACGATCTGTCTTCAAGGGGATGCTGTGCTATCAATTCTTCAGGAAGATCATAGAAAAAGTCAGATGTCTTCATGGGTACCTCTTATATTTTTAATATTAGTATTATACACATCCTTCGAAAAAGTTTCGCCGAATTCATTTTGGGAAAATTTATGTCGAAAAAGGGGTATTTTTGTTGAAAATTACACGATTTCGCTAACAGAAATTACATTTAAGTAATATTTGAGCGTTTTTCGCCGTTTTTTATTGCGCGATTTTGTAAATTTGTTAATCTGATATCACAAAAGCTATATAATTTGATAAAGAAAGGAGCATTTTTGATGGGTAAAAAGTATTCGAGATATATTTCTTGTATTTTGATGCTTTCTATTATGACCTCGGTTTTTATGACCGGTTGCTCCAAAACGTTTAAAAATGGCAGAGCTGCTACTATCATCTGTGATGACGATGAGCCTTGGTATGTTTCTGAGACTACAGCGATGGCGAATGAAAGCGGCGAGTTTATCTATTATAGCGGTTTCTATAACGGTAATCTTTATTCTGCGACATATCTTACTTCTTATAACGGCGTTGGCAATGACTACGCGATCAATTGTTATGATAAAAATGGTGTTTTGACAGAATCAGTTCTTATTTCATCTATTGATGAGTTAGATTGCTCTGATGACTTGTCTTCATATTGCAGTATTGAATCTGCATGCTTTAGCAGCGGATATGTATTGTTCGGTATTGAGGATTATAACGAGGGATACAAGAATGATTACCTTTATAACGTTGTTGATCATTCTGTGACTTTGTTTGCAAAAAATGGAATTAATTATGGATCTGTCAGTGAGTCGTATCATATTATCTCACAGGATGAATATCACCATGCTTACTATGAACCGGAAGACGGAACAGTATATATTGACTACGTAGTTGATGGGGAAGTCGCTGAAACTGTGGATCTCGGTGATCTGATCGACAGTAATTATGGCTTTTCAACATATCCGAGTCTATTTTTCGAAGATAACATACTGCAGTTTTCTGTTGTCAATAAAGAGGATGAAGGGTCTTCTTACGTATATCAGGAACAGTTATTAATTTATGATTCTGACACAAAAAAGATTAGCAAATATTACGATCAGTCTGATGAGTATGACGGTTACAAGCTTCATAGTGAGGATGGAGAATTTGTTTATAAGACGAATGGTATATATATGAAATCCGGTGAAGACAGCTGGGATTGTATTATTCCTTTTGACAGATGTGATGTTGTTTCGTCCACATTAATTGACAGTTATATAATCAGCTATACGGAAGATGAATTGGATTATATCTATTTTGATTTTAAAGGAAACAGTATTCAGCCGTATTTTACCAAAATAACAAAGATCGATTCTAATCCGCATGTTGGAAAAGAACTTATTAAGGCTGCGTTTATCGACTACATATCTACGGATGTAGAAAAGGCTATCTATGACTTTAATTCAGAGAATGAGCAGTACTACATCGCTCTTGATCACAGATACGACGATTCTATTTTTGTATCCGAATATGGTAATGATGAGGAGGATCTCCTTTTGGAGGAGGCTGAATTGCAGAAGGAAATCCTGGCAGATTTTAAATCCGGCGAAAGTGCGGATCTGTATTTCGGTATGAGCAGTCATTACATGCTTCAAAACGAAAAATATCTTGAAGATCTGAGTTATATGGCGGAGAAGGATTTTTCCGTTAAATCATACCTTACCAATATCTTCGATGCATCAAAGTCTCTTGACGGCAAACTCTATTCGATTCCGATCGGATTTATGGTTGAAGGATTGTCGATAGAGAATAATCTCATCGATACTAAAGGCTTTACTTATGACAGTTATGCGGATGTAGTGAAGAATGATTTTTCAGGTATTGATCCTCTTAACTATGTTCATGATAAGACTGATTATTTCCTTGAACTATTTGAGAATCAGCCTCAGTTGTTCTTTGACAAGAAGGGAAAGCTGAATATTGATGGGTCCTCTTTCTCTATCCTTGCCGAGTATATCAATGAAAATGTTCCGGACAATTTTGACAGATCATTCTCGTATACATATGGGGATTCAAATGCAATGGATTACGATTCCTTCGAGAAATACAGCAATATGTATCACGGTGTAGCTGATATCATTACATATCTTGATGCAGTCAATTACGGTGGTGATAAGAATATGCTTGCTGGACTTCCTTCAGAACGCGGTGATGGACTTGTAGCATCAATTTCAGATTGTGTATCGATATCTGTTGACTCCGGAAGTAAAGAAGGATGTTGGGATTTCATCAAATATGTTTTGGGCACTCCTGTTCAGTCCGCATTCACTTATGAAATACCGGTTAATTTGGATGCAATTGATGAGGTAGCCAGAGCAAATATAGATGATTTCAATAGTTGTGAGGATACTTTTTCAAATTACTATTACTATAAATTGTCAAATCGAGGAGTTTCTTCTCTTGATTATGATGTAATCTCTGATTATATAGATCTTCTCTCGGATATTAAGCGTTCTGCTTACTATGATCCTGAGATTATCTATATAGTTGAACAGGAGATCAGTGATTACTTTGACGGTCAGGTTACACTTGATCAGGCTATCGGTTCGATAGAGGATAGAGCTAATAAAGTGTATGATGACTAAGGATCAGTTTAATATCGAATAATCAAACGTACGAGATTTAGAATAATTGATCGGATCTCGTACGTTTTTATTTTTTTCTAAAAGTTGGCATTGCCGAAGAGTCAATAAATGCTGATTGACTATTTGTTCTTTATAGTGCTACAATTTAACGAATTATTCTAATAAGAAGGAGGAAATAAACATGAACAAGCCTATTTTTGAAGGCTCAGCTGTAGCTATCGTTACACCTTTCACGAGTGAAGGAGGTGTGAATTTTAAGAAGCTCGAGCAGCTTGTTGATTTTCACCTTCAGAACGGAACTGATGCGATCGTAGTATGTGGATCTACAGGTGAGGCTTCCACAATGCCTGATGATGAGCATATCGCTACTATCAAGTGCGTAGTTGATGCTGTTAACCACAAGGTTCCTGTAATCGCAGGTACCGGTTCTAATGACACAGCTCACGGTATCAGACTTACAAAGAGAGCTTGTGAAGTAGGAGCTGACGCAGCATTGATCGTT
The DNA here is from genome assembly GCA_017649645.1 of Clostridiales bacterium. Lineage (GTDB taxonomy): Bacteria > Bacillota > Clostridia > Saccharofermentanales > Saccharofermentanaceae > Saccharofermentans. The sequence goes on from JAGCGK010000143.1 coordinate 46,037, forward strand.
ACTCCATACTACAATAAGTGCACACCGGAGGGTCTTTACAGACACTTCAAGACAATGGCAGAGAATTGTGACGTACCTGTAGTGCTTTACAATGTTCCATCCAGAACTAACGTAAATATCTCACCGGACGTCCTTTACAGACTTGCGGAAGTTGAAAATATCAAGGCTATCAAGGAATGTAACCTGAGCCAGGTTCCTGAGATCCTCAGTGCTTGCGGTGACAGATATGATTTCTATTCCGGTGAGGATGCTTTGGTTGTTCCGCTTCTTTCTATGGGCGGTAAGGGTGTTATCTCTGTAGTTGCTAACCTTTTGCCTTCTAAGATGAGCCAGATGGTTCACGCTTATTTGGATGGTGATCTTAAGACTGCAAGAGACATTCAGATCGAAGTTATCCCGCTTGTTAAAGCTATGTTCTGTGAGGTTAACCCTATTCCTGTTAAGGAAGCTGTTGATTATGTCGGTTTCAAGACAGGTGAGTGCAGATTGCCTCTTTGTGGAATGAGCGAGAAGAACAGACAGTTCATGATCGACACACTTTCCAAGTATGATCTTTCTCATATTGATTCATTCTTGAAAGGAGTTGCTGACTAATGTCCTTGCGTATTTTAATGAACGGTTGTTGCGGCTATATGGGACGCTGCATTGCCGCTATGTGTAAAAATAATCCTGAGATCGACTTAGTTTGCGGTGTAGATATCTCTGATAATACTGAAGGTCTTGATTTTCCTGTATTCAGTGAAGCTTCTGCCGTAGACGTTGATTTTGATGTTATCGTAGATTTCTCTCATTTTTCCTGTATACCTAAGATCGTTGAGTTTGCGGTATCAAGGAAAAAACCTATCGTTTGTTGTACAACAGGTCTTACAGAAGAACATCTCAAGCTTCTTGATGATGCTTCTAAGGAGATCCCTGTGTTCAAGTCCGCTAATATGAGCCTTGGTATCAACGTTATGATCGCTCTTTGTCGTAAGATGACAAACCTTTTGTATCCTGACTATGATATTGAGATCGTTGAAGCACATCATAACAGGAAACTCGATGCTCCGTCAGGAACAGCTCTCATGATTGCTGATGCTATCAAGGATGAGATCGATAATGAAGTTAATTACGTATATGACAGACAGTCTGTCAGAAGGAAGCGTGAGAAGACCGATATCGGTATCAGTTCCATCAGAGGCGGTAATATCGTTGGTGAGCACGAAGTTATGTACATCGGCGGTGAGGAGATACTAAAGATTTCTCACTCAGCCCAGACGAGAGATGTTTTCGCCAGAGGTGCTTTGGCAGCAGCTCGCTATGTTTTCGATAAAGAACCCGGATATTATGATATGTCCGACATGATTCAATTATAATTGGAGGTTTTATATAATGAATTTCTTACCTTTATTCCTGCAGGCTGCTGATTCTACGGCAGAAGCTGCCGCAAGCCAGACAACACAGCTCATCATGACAGGTGTAATGGTAGTAGGTCTTCTTGCTATCATGTACTTTGCAGTTATCCGTCCTCAGAAAAAGAGGGAGAAGCAGTTGAAAGAGCAGATGGAGAAGCTTCGTGTAGGCGATCCTGTAGTAACTATCGGCGGTATCGTCGGACGTGTTGCAAATATCAAGGATGATGAGATCACTATCTCCACATCTCTTGCAAATACTCTTATCACATTCCAGAAGTCCGCTATCAGCACTGTTGTTAAGCCGGAGGAACCAAAGGCAGAGAAATCAGCTGTTGATAAGGCTAAGTCCAAGAAAAAGTTCAAGATCAAGGGCGAGGACGAAGAGTAATCTCCTGATACAATTCAAGATACCGAAACTGTCTCATCTTTTCAGAAGAGACAGTTTTTTTCTTTAAGAAAACACACATTTGTTTTATACTATAAGAAAAAGTAAGGACATATTATGGCGCGCATTCCGGATAACGTAATTCAAGATATATTGGACAAGGCTGATATTGAGTCTGTTGTCGGTAAGTATGTAGCATTTACTAAAAGAACGGGTGCAAATAAGTTTGGCCTTTGTCCTTTTCATTCGGAAAAAACACCGTCATTCTCTGTTAGTTTGAATAAAGGAATATATCACTGTTTCGGATGCGGTAAGACCGGTAACAGTATCGGTTTTATCATGGAGATCGAGCGTCTGTCTTTTATTGATGCAGTTAAATTCCTTGGTAAAGAATATGGTGTTGAGATACCTGAGACCGGTACTAATGAGGGCAACAACAGGCAGGAAAGAGACAGAGTCTATTCTCTTTTAACTGAAGCAGCAAGGTTCTATTATCTGACTTTTACGGGACCAGAGGGTGTAGAGGCTCGTAAATATGCTCAAAAGCGCAATCTGAGTACTGCTACGCTCAGGAATTTCGGTATCGGCTATTCTCCTGATAAATGGGATGCCTTGTATAAGCATTTAAGCTCCAAGGGCTACACTGATGAAGAGATGGGTAATTCAGGACTCTTTACTGTAAGTAAGAAGAACGGAAAGCTTTTGGATCTTTTCAGAAACAGGCTTATGTTTCCGATATTTGATGCCTTTGGAAAGATAGTTGCTTTTGGCGGCAGATCCATGGGAGATGATATGCCTAAGTATATCAATTCGCCTGATTCTCTCGTTTATAAGAAACAGGAACATCTCTATGCATTTAATTTTGCGAAAAAGAGCAGAGAGAAGCAGCTTATTATCGTCGAGGGCTATATGGATGCCATCGCTATGCATCAGGCGGGAATCACTAATTCTGTCGCTGCTCTTGGAACCGCTTTTACTGATTCTCAGTTAAAGCTTGCATCTAAGTACGCTGAAGAAGTAGTATTTTTCTTCGATGCCGATAAGGCAGGACAGGCGGCGGCTTTAAGGGCTATAAAGATGCTTCTGACATATCTTAAAAAGCACTCAGGCATTAAGATCAGGATAAAGATCGCATGTGTACCTGAAGGTAAGGATCCTGATGAGTTCATAAAAGCCAATGGTCCTGATGAGTTCAGGAAAGTTGTCAAAGCAGCTAAAGACGTTGATACATACTTGTTTGACAGAGCATATAACGACAGCTTCTATGATGATGAGTTGGATGTACCGAAGTATGAGGATTATATAATCGAGTATGGCTCTTGGATCGGTGACGATGTTAAGCAGTATAGATTTGCAACCAACGCCGCTTTATACATAAAAGCACCTGCAGAGATACTTGTTAACCGCATGAATGAGGTTGCAGACAAAGAAGGTAAGACAGAGGAGTCGATGTCCTTAAGGTCAATTGAGAGAGATCATAACGAGGAGATCGAGAGACGTAAGATCGCATCTTCAGAAAATAAACCAAAGAACGGAATTGCTGAAGACTTTGTAACTGAGCTCGAGATGGAAGTGTTCTGCTACGCTATCCTTCTTAAGGGTAATCTTACAGATCCTCAGTATATAAGCACACCTGACATAATAAGGCCGGGAGATTTCTACGGTGAGAACATGAAGAAGATCGTCGAGTTCTTCCTGACTCATTTCGTTAAAGGCGTCGGACTTCGTGAAGATGTATTGGTCGGTGAGTTAAGTAATTATATTCTCAACAACGAGCAGGCTGAGATAGTTTATATCAAGTATGCAGAGAAGATGCCTTTGAACATGGGCGTTTCAAGGCTCAGAGGCGAATATCTCATAAGGCTTTATAAACTTAGGAGAGAAATGCTGCTTCAGAAGAAAACATATATCCTGAAGATGCTTGATAAAACAAGTGATCCTGCCGTTCGAGATAAGTATTATGAAGATCTTAAGAAGATCGAGTTGGGTCTGGAGTTCATAAAAAAGCAGGAGGAGAACCTGTGACGGATTTTCTATCAGACAGACTCAATATGGTCTACAAGTCCATAGATAAGGACAGATCCCGTAAGGGCAGAGTGATCGATGTCGGATCTGATCACGGCTTACTTGCCCTTACTTGTCTTACTGACGGCATTACTGATTTCTGCATTTGTACTGATATTCATAAAATGCCTGCGCTAAGGACCGAGAAATGTCTTGAGGATCATTGTCTTACGGGTAAGTTTCAGGTCTTTTGTACTGACGGACTTAAGGGGATCGACCTTAAGCCTGATGATACCGTTGTCATGACAGGGCTTGGCGGTAATACCATCATGAGTGTCATGACTGAAGTAATGGAAAGGACCGATCATGAGATCCTCGAGCAGATCGATTTCGTGCTTCAGCCTCAGAAGACCTCTGATGAGCTTAGAGTATTTCTCGGTAAGAACGGATTTGACATCATAAGTGAAGATGCCGTGATAGACAGGGAACTTTTCTATCATATGATGGTGGCTCGTTTTACCGGTTATAGTTACGATCTGACACCGCTTGAGAAGTATTATGGTCCTTGCCTTATTAAGTCGGACAGTGAGATCATTAAGAAATTCCATTCCCATCTGGATGAGATATATAAAATCAGAAGCCGTGGTAATCCGGAGCTTCGTAAACTTATGGAGGATAGACATGTCTTATAAAATCAATGATGTTATCAATGTGCTTGAGGACCTTTTTCCTCTCGAAAACGCTATGGACTATGATAATCCCGGACTTCTTACGGGTAACAGGGAAGATTCCCTTAAAAAGATCCTTCTTACATTGGACTGTACGATGGATTCCGTAAAGATGGCCATAGAAAACGGCTGTAATCTCATAATAGCTCATCATCCGATAATCTTCGGCGGTATCTTAAGTGTCAGTTATGACGATCCGTGCGGAAAGATATTGTCAGAACTTATCAAGAACGATATCGCGCTTTATGCCTGTCATACTCAGCTCGATTGTACGGAAGAATTCGGAAATATCGCGATAGCAGAGGCTTTAGGTATCAAAGCACAAAAGCTCGATACAGCCTCGATCGGTGTTATCGTAGAGACTGATTCATATGTTGAGCAGTTTTCCGATATAGTTAAAAATGCGTTGAACAGCAGCGGCATCATTTCGCTAAGCGATCCTGTTAAGCCTGTACATAAGGTCTTTATCCAGGGCGGAGCCTTTGACGAAGAAAACATTGGAGCTATCGTTGAAGCAGGAGTAGATACCGTATTAACGGGTGAGATGAAGCATCATCATATGGTACTTCTTAACGAATTCGGTATAGCTACTCTCCTTTGCGGTCATAATGCATCTGAGAGGATATATCTTCCAAGGTTAAAAAATGTGCTCGAGGGAAAGATTGGCGATGTCATGATTTTTGTTGATTCTGGCAAAGAGAGGACATTGCAATAAGCGCTTATTTATTATTATAATAGTTGTGTTTTCAAAGGTAGGCTCAGACAATCGCGGTCACCGATATGCGAAAGCAGGTGAGTGAGGAAAGTCCGGGCTCCACAGGACAAGGGTGCCGGGTAACGCCCGGTGAAGGTAACTTTAAGGAAAGTGCAACAGAAAAGAAAACCGCCGATTTTTCGGTAAGGATGAAAAGGCGAGGTAAGAGCTCACCGGCGGTGTGGAGACACATCGGCCTTGTAAACCCCACCCGGAGCAACGTCGTGGAAAGGCATCAACTGTTGTCCGCAGGCCTTGAGGAGACGGCTTAAGCTTGTCGGTAACGGCAGGATTAGATAGATGGTTGTCATCAAACAGAACCCGGCTTACGGGCTTGGCTTTGAAAATTCTATATTTACGGAGGTCACAAATGTCAGCAGAATCTTATTTGAGCAGAGGTGTTTCACCAACTAAGGATGATGTAAAGAAGGCAGTAGCCAATCAGAGTAAAGGTGTAGCACCGGGCGCATTTTGTAAACTCATCGAAGATATCGCAGGTGATGATGATTACTGCGTAGCTATTCACGCTGACGGTGCAGGAACAAAGTCTTCTGTTGCTTATCTCATGTACAAGGAGACAGGCAACTACGATTGGTTCAAGGGACTTGCACAGGACTCTCTTGTTATGAATACAGATGATCTCGCATGCGTAGGTTGCTGTGAGAATCTTGTTTTATCAAATACTATCGGTCGTAATGCTCACCTTGTTGACGGTAAGGCTATCGCCAAGGTCATCGAAGGTTATAACGAGATGGTAGAAAAGCTCAACAGCTACGGCGTCGGTATCAAGATGTGCGGCGGTGAGACGGCTGATGTCGGAGATCTCGTTCGTACGATGATCGTTGACTCTACTATCGTTGCTCGTATCAAGAGAAGCGATGTCATTAACGCAGCTAACATTAAGCCGGGTCACGTTATCGTTGGTCTTGCTTCATTCGGTCAGGCTACATATGAGGATTCTTATAACTCCGGTATGTCTTCCAACGGACTTACAGCTGCTCGTCATATGCTCCTTTGCAATTACTATGCACAGAACTTTAAGGAGTCTTACTCAGATACGATCCCTGAAGATAAGGCTTATTGCGGTAAGTACCGTCTTCTTGATAAGCTCCCTGGCACAGATGTAACAGTAGGTGAGGCCATCCTTGCTCCTACACGTACATTCCTTCCTGTTATCGTTCCTGTTCTCGAGAAATACAGAGATTCCATCTCAGGTATCATTCACTGTACAGGCGGCGGACAGGCTAAGTGCCGTGACTTCGGTAAGAACATCAAGATCGTTAAGGATAACCTCTTTGATTTCCCGCCGCTTTTCCAGGCTATCTATGAGTCAGGTGAGATCCCTATGAAGGAAATGTTCCAGGTATTCAACTGCGGTCACAGAATCGAATTCTACTGCGATGAGAGCGTTGCACAGGGCATTATCGATATCGCTAAGTCCTTCAACATTGATGCTCAGATCGTGGGCCATGTAGAAGCTCTTGAGCAGCCGGGTGAGAATGTTGTTGTAATCAGGAAGAATGGTGAAGAGTTTATCTACAACTGATAAATGATAATGTAAGTAGAATAAAGAAGCTGACTTAGTTCAGCTTCTTTTTTTCGCTTCGAAAAAGGGAAAGAAAAAAGGAGTGATCATTGATCACTCCTTGGTGGTGCACCTTCAGGGACTCGAACCCGGGGCCCACTGATTAAGAGTCAGTTGCTCTACCATCTGAGCTAAAGGTGCGTTTTGTTTTGTCAACGTTGATAATTATATGTTTAGTGTCCTTGGTTGTCAACCATTATTTTCATTTTTTTCGAAAAAACCTATCATATCTTCAGAACAGAATTCAGAATCGAGCGGAAGTGCCACTGAATGCCCCTCTTTCGCGGATTTATAAATGCCCAGAAGATTATCTACAGAAGAGTATCCGGCATATGCATCAGCGATCGGCTGAGTGTTGTTATCGATGGAATTAACAAGATCCATGTATATTCCCGTATGAGGATTAAGAGCATAAGAGAATGATTTGAATCCGCCCTTGGACAATTGCTTTCTGATGTACTTGAAGTTAAGGCTCCTTCCTTTGCCGTTTCTGATATTGAGGGAAGGCTTACCTTTCTTAAGACCAAGAGAAACGGATCCGTTCTCACAGAATATGGAGAACATGGCTTCTTTATCATTAGGAAGGGTAGCTGTTGTACCCTCAAGCATAGCGAGAGCTCCTGACTCGAGTTCCATTACTGCCATACCGACATCTTCGGCTTCAATATTTCGAAGTCTTCTGGCAAGCTTAGCTGTAACGGAAACAGCTTTGGAATCCATAAGCCACAAAAGAAGATCGATGGCATGTATGGACTGGTTCATAAGAGCGCCGCCGTCGCTTTTCCATGTGCCTCTCCAGGCAGCGGAATCATAGTAATCCTGACCGTGACCCCAACGTACGCAGATAGTGCCGTGAGTGATCTTTCCGAATTCACCGTTTTTAAGATCTTCTCTTAAGATGCCGACGATAGGGAAATAACGGTAGATATGTCCCATGGCGATCTTTTTATCGACCTTCTGTGCCAGTTCGAAGAGTTCCTTGCTCTGTGTGTTGGACATTGTCATTGGCTTTTCGAGAAGGATATGGATGCCTTTGTTAAGGCAGAAAGTTGCGATCTTATAATGAAGTCCGGAAGGAACGGTTATGGCACAGATATCTACCTTTTCGGTATTGAGCATCTCTTCATAGTCAGAGTAGATCTTTACGCCTGTGAAACCGCGTTCAGCCAGAAGCTGCTTGGCGTGATCCATGTCAAGATCTGAGACACTTACGAGTTCCAGTCTGTCCTTTAACTTGGAGTATGCCTTAAGGTGTTTTTCTGCTACTCGGCCGCAACCGATGATGGCAACCTTATATCTGTTCATAAAAAATCCTCCGAGGGGCTTCAAATATGATTAGTTTATCATTTTGTTTGATAAAATACATATATACTTTTCGAAAAGGAGATCCAACCATATGAATATGCGTGACATCATTGCCAAGAAGAGATACAGCGAAGAATTAACAGGCGATGAGATAGCCTTCTTTGTTAAAGGCGTTACAAACGGCGAGATCCCTGATTATCAGACATCAGCTCTTCTTATGGCCATTGTACTTAACGGCATGACCGATAAAGAGATGACGACTCTTACAACAGAAATGGCAAATTCAGGTAAGATCAATGACCTTTCATACTTAGGATGTAAGGCCGTAGATAAGCATAGTACAGGCGGTGTAGGCGATAAATGCACACCTTTGATCCTTCCTTTGGTTGCTTCTTTCGGAATAAAGACTGTTAAGCTTTCGGGAAGAGGTTTAGGTTTTACGGGCGGAACTGTAGATAAATTCGAATCGATCGAAGGATTTAATGTTAATGTTGATGCTGCTGATTTTCCAAAACTTATCGAGAGCAACGGAATGGTTATCTCCGGTCAGACTCCTGATCTGGCACCTGCAGATAAGATCCTTTATAGCTTAAGAGATGTTACATCTACGGTTGATTCCATTCCTCTTATTGCATCCAGTATCATGAGCAAGAAGATTGCTGGCGGAGCAAATGCCATCGTTCTTGATGTTACCTGTGGTGAAGGTGCGTTTATGAAGGATATAGATCAGGCAAGAGAGCTTTCCAAAGCCATGATCTCCATCGGTAAACTCGCAGGAAGAGAAGTCGTATGCGTCATAACATCCATGGATGAACCTCTAGGAAGAAATATTGGTAATGTCCTTGAGATGATGGAAGTCTTTGAAGTATTACAAGGTAACGGAGAGCCTGACCTTGTTGAGGCAGTTACAACTCTTGCAGCACACATGGTCAAGCTTTCTGATGCCAAGGAGAAAGATCTGAGCATTGAAGAGATCAAGGATATCTGTAAGACAAGACTTGGTGACGGAACAGCTATGGAATACTACGATAAGCTTATAATCGGTCAGGGCGGTCTTATCCATTCGACAGGTTCACCGATATATAGAGACTATCCGGCCGAAGTAATGCGTCTTACAGCTCCTTGTGACGGCTATATAACCAAGGTTAAAGCAGATATGATCGGTAATGCATCCGTTGAACTCGGAGCAGGAAGACTTCAAAAGACAGATGAGCTTGATTACGGTGCAGGGATCTGTATCTATAAGAAGATCGGCGATAAGGTCAAAAAGGGCGATGCGATCTGTACTCTTTATAAGGGTAAAGAAGCTGTTATTGATGAAGACAGGCTTGAGAAAGCCGCTGAACTGGCATTTGATGCTTTTGAGTATTCAGATGAGAAACCTGATGAAGTCAAAGTGGTTTTGGATGTTTGTTGCTAAAAAAGGATAAGATGTGTATAATTCAAAAGAACAAATGTTTGAAGAGGTTTGAATGGCACCTGCAAAAGAGATATACATCGGCATAGATCCGGGTTATGCGATAACAGGTTACGGAGTGATCGAGAAGGTAGGAAATAAGTTGACCATGCTCGATTGCGGAGTTATCTCCACAAAACCGAATGTCGAGTTTTCGGAAAGACTTCTGGCGATCAATACTAGGATCGCGGTTCTTTTGGATTTTTATAAGCCAAACTATATGGCAGTAGAGGAATTGTTCCTGGGACACAATAAGACAACGGCTATCGGTACTGCACAGGCCAGAGGAGTCGTTATCGTTGAAGCCGCGAGAGCAAATATCCCTGTCTATGAATTTACTCCGGGTCAGATAAAACTTGCAGTTACAGGTTACGGTAAAGCTGATAAGAATCAGGTTTCACAGATGGTAGTTAGACTTTTGGGTCTTAAGGAAATGCCTAAGCCTGATGATGCCTGTGACGGACTTGCGGTTGCTATATGCCTTGCAAATACCGGTGTCGGCTTTGCAGAACGTGCTGTTTCCGGATATCAATATGGCCGATATGGCAAAAGAGATTTTTTCTGATGAGGTAATTATTTATGTATGCGTATATAAAAGGAATTCTTACAAAAAGATATGATGAGACCATCGTGGTCGAGAATAACGGGATAGGATATGAGATCATCTGTCCTTTTATCCTTTCTTCTGAATTCGGTCCTTGTGGCGAAGAAGTTACCGTTTACGTATATCAGAGCGTTAAGGAAGATGATATTTCCTTATTCGGATTTACTTCTCAGGAAGAAAAGGATATGTTCCTGCTTCTTATCACAGTCAGTTCCGTTGGTCCTAAGAGTGCAATGTCAGTATGTTCACAGATCAAGCCTGATAAGCTCGCGATGGCAGTCATGAACAGTGATGTAAAGGCTTTGACTAATGTTAAGGGACTTGGTAAAAAGACAGCAGAAAGGATCATCCTTGAACTTAGGGATAAGTTTAAGAAGATGGGTTCATCTTCTTCGAAGTCTGCTGTTACATCTGCAGAACTTTTCTCTTCGGATCCTTCACTTTTCGAAGATGCCGTTAATGCACTTATGGTTTTGGGTTATAAAGAAGAAGATTCCCGCCAGGCTGTTTCATCTTCCTACGAAGACGGGATCGAGCTTCAGGTACTTATCAAGAATTCACTTAAGAAGATGGTCAGGTAATGATTTATGGATTTCAATAATTTCGGTGATTTCGGCGAAGAAGATCGCATCATAGGACGACAGAAACAGTTTGATGACAGAGATGAGAAGAATCTCCGTCCGATAACTCTTGATGAATATAGCGGTCAGGAGAAGGTAAAAAACAACCTCAGGATCTTTATCTCCGCTGCCAAAAAGCGTGGAGAAGCTTTGGATCATGTTCTTCTTTACGGTCCTCCGGGACTTGGTAAGACTACTCTTGCAGGTATCATTGCTGCAGAGATGGGTGTAGGTCTTCATATTACAACAGGACCATCGATCGAGAAGGCAGGTGACCTGGCTGCGATCCTTACTAATCTTAATGAGAATGAAGTTCTCTTTATAGATGAGATCCATAGACTTAACAGAAGCGTTGAAGAGGTATTGTATCCGGCAATGGAAGATTATTGTCTCGATCTTATGATCGGTAAAGGCCCTTCCGCGAGATCAGTTCGTCTTGATCTTCCTAAGTTTACTCTTGTTGGAGCTACAACCAGAGCAGGAATGCTTTCTGCTCCGCTTCGTGACAGATTCGGAATGATCCACAGACTTGAACTATATGAGACTAATGAACTCATGGATATTCTAAGAAGAGATGCTCAGCTTCTCGGTATCGAGATATCTGAAGACGGTCTTCGTAATATCGCGTCCAGATCCAGAGGTACGCCTCGTATAGCTATCAGACTTCTTAAGAGAATGCGTGACTACGCATCGTTCCTGGAAAAGGACGTCATTGATAAGGAAGTATCCGACTATGGTCTCAAAGCACTTGATATTGATGCCATCGGTCTTGATTCGATAGACAGAAGGATCCTTATGACTATCTGCGATGTTTTTGGCGGAGGTCCTGTAGGTCTTGATACATTGGCTGCCTGCACGGGTGAAGATCCTATCACTATCGAAGATGTATATGAGCCGTTCCTGCTTCAGAATGGTTTCATAGCTAAGACTCCGCGCGGAAGAGTTCTTACGAAGCGTGCTTTCGAGCATTTGGGACAGCCTATCCCGCAGGGATTCCTTGAAAAGACTACTATAGCAGGTGAGTGATATGGAGCTTCTTTTGCACGCCTGTTGCGGTCCTTGTTCAATGTATCCGCAGAAGGTCCTTCAATCAGATAATATCTCTTACGATATGTTGTGGTTTAATCCCAATATCCATCCTGAGTATGAGTGGAACAGAAGACTTGTAAACCTTAGGCTTGCAGCTGATCATTATGGAGTAAAACTTCATGAGGAAGGCGTTTGCATGGAGGATTACTGGAAGTCCAAAACATACCTTGAAGAGTTTTCATCCCGTTGTCTTATGTGCTATGACATGCGTATGGATATGACAGCGAAGTACGCCAAGGAGAACGGATACAGCGCTTTTTCCACAACACTTCTTGTAAGTCCTTATCAGCAGCATGAAGCTATTATCGAATCATGCAGGAAGAAGGCAGAGAAGTACGGCATCGAGTTCTATTATTATGATTTCCGCGAAGGATTCAGAGAAGGGCAGAACATGGCTCGAGATATCGGTCTATATAGACAGAAATATTGCGGTTGCATATTTTCTTTGGATGAATCCGACTTTAAGGAGAAGATCCTTAAGAGCATGACTTAGGCTCTACCGCATCTACAACTATCGAATAGTATTGCTCGTAAATAACCATTCCCGGCTTTGATTTAGGGATCTTCTTAACGTGTGATACAGGACAGTAGTCGATCTCTACTTTGATGTTTCCTGTTCCTTGTCCCTGGTGTTCCTCGATAACAGTGGATCTTGAATAGAAAGCAGCAGCCTGAGCTGCTTCTATGACTGCGGCATCAGAAGGGAACTCCTCTCCCGGATGGGATTTAAGTATTACGTGTGTTCCCGGCATATCCTTGATATGGAACCACCAGTCATCTTTTTCAGCTACACCGAATGTCAGACGGTCATTTTGAATGTTGTTTCTTCCGCAGAAACACTCATATCCGTCTGAAGTAAAGAATCTTCTGTAAGATGACGGTCTTTCGGTCTTAGTCTTGTTCTTGGATGGTCCCTTTTTGGCTGCTGCGATCTTTGCAGCATTACGGAGCGCACGGGAAGAAGCCTTACCGGACTTTGATCTGCCGACAGTCTTATTAGGGTCACCGTTATTTACGATAACCTTTTTAGCTGAAGATTCCTTAACGATCTCGCTTCTTACTTCGTCTTCGCAGGCTTCGATATCCTCGCGGGTAGTTGCCGCATTTATGGCAGTTTTGAGCGATCTTAAGTAATCGATCGCCAGTTTGTCGTCCTTGATATATTCCTTGGAAAGTTCTGCCTTTCTCTTTGCTTTTCGAAAACGCTTGAAATACTCCTGAGCATTATCTGATGCATTCAAGGCAGGGTTCAAAGCGATGTTTATGTCACGTTCCAGTTCATCGTAGATATTCTTACAGATGATATGGTCATCTTTGTCCTTGATCATATAGGCATAGCAGAGGATGATATCGCCTTTTTGCTTATATTCCTCAGCCATCTGGCCTTCATCGTAATCTTCTTTGTGGATCTCGTATTTCTTGGTAGCATGAACGAGAGCATTATTCACGATTGAAAGAAGGGAACTTCTTTTGTTCTCGAAGTCGATATTGGATAACTTTGAAACATAGTATTCGTCGATGACTTCAGAGATCGATGAACGGACCTTAACATCTTCGTAGCCCTTAAGTTCGCAGAAACTGTAGTCCTGAGCTTCATTTTTTCCTGCGAAAGCTACGGATGGTCTGTAGGTCTTATCTGCAACGGAAGAACAGAATCTTGTAAGTTCCTTTTTTAGTGAACTGATCTCGTCTTCTGACAGATTTTTGGCAGGTACTTTGTCGTCAAGACCTGAAGCATCGATGATCTGATTGACCAGAAGAGGGGAAAGGCCCTTGATGGAATTAAGAAGAGCCTTGTTGATAGGCCTTCCGAGTTCGCTTTCCATTATAGGCAGCTTGTCGTCCTTTAAGATCTCGAGTGTTTTCTCTATATTGAACTTGTCCTGTGAAGGCGGATATTCATAGGTCCTTGCAGGCATGACTTCACGGACTCGGCTGATGCTGAAGTCTACGTGGATGGCACTGTCGATGATCCTGTTCTGGGAATTTACAAGTATAAGATTACTGTATCTGCCCATAAGCTCGATGATAAGACGCATGCTCTTGGTGTCATGAAGTTCATCGATCGTAAGGAACGAGATCTCGATTATACGCTCGTAATCAGGGCAGGTGATGTCGGATATCTTCGCGCCCTGCATGTGTTTTCGAAGAAGCATACAAAAAGACGGCGGCATCATAGGATTTTCCCTGTTGGTGTCGGTAAAATGAACCCTTTGGGATGTAGGATCGTATGATATCAGGAGTTTTTTGTTGCCGGACGAGGTCCTTATGTGGAAAAAAAGCGTATATTTATCAGGCTGGAAGATCTTGTCTATCCTTGTACCCTGAAGATCGTTATTAAGTTCGTCGGCCAGAAGCTTACAGGTAATTCCGTCAAGGGGCATATTCTTCGTTATCCTTGTTTACCTTAGTATCCGGCTTGTTAGAGGTCAGAGCAAGCTTGAGCACGAGGATCACGGCTGTGATCAGTATCTCTATTCCGAGTATCTTAAAGAATCTGTCGTACTTATTCCATGAGATAAGAAGATCCAAGCCGATAACTACAAGTACGATGAGTACGGCAACAACAGGTTTAAAGAATCTGCTTTTCGAAAAAGCGTGGAAATAGTCTACAGCCGTGCTCTTAGGCTCGACCTGCTTAGGAGCCTGCTTTGGAGCTGCAGTCTTTGTCTTGGCGGTTGTTTTTGCCGCCGGCTTTTTCTTAGTTGTAGTCTTTTTCTGCTGTGCCATGCTTACCTCTTAAATAATACTTTTAATATAATATCATTAGATAAAATTATTTAAATAGTTCGTTTGGATTATGTCCTTATTAAAGTGCATAGAAAAGAGCGGCACAGTTTTATGCCGCTCCTTGTATATTCAATAAATATGATATCAGTTGTTGATGCCTTCGATCTTTTCGCCCTTTTCGCGAAGGAGCTTCTTGATCTTCTCTGTCGGATTGATGAGATTTGACAGGGAAGAGTCGTGGTTGATGGCATCTATAAGCAATGCGACGAATTTACTCATATTAACATCAGCGAACCAAGGTGCTTCGAGAAGTTCAGGTCTTCTGTAAACGAGGTTTGTAGCAAAGACCTTATTGATGATTCCTTCCTCATAAGCCTTGGAGAAGTGATCGATACCCTCTGTAAAGAGACCGAAAGTAACTGCACAGTAAACGTTTCTGGCACCTCTGTCCTTCATCTCTCTTGCGATATCGAGCATTGAATCACCGGAAGATATCATATCGTCAACGATAAGGATATCCATATCCTGAACTGAATCACCAAGGAACTCGTGAGCGATGATAGGGTTTCTGCCGTTTACGACCTTTGTATAATCACGTCTCTTGTAGAATGTTCCGAGAGGAACACCAAGGATGGATGCGAAGTACATAGCTCTGGAGATACCGCCTTCATCAGGGGAGATGATCATGAACTTACCGTTGGAGAAACTCAAGTCAGGGATCTGACGGTACATCTCTTTGATGATCTGGTATGTAGCAGGCAGGCTCTCAAAACCTGAAAGCGGGATAGCATTGGAAACACGTTCGTCGTGTGCATCGAATGTGATGATGTTTGCTACACCGAGGTTATAGAGCTCTTCGAGGGCGAAAGCGCAGTCGAGGGACTCACGGGAATTTCTCTTGTGCTGTCTGGACTCATAAAGGAAAGGCATGATGACGTTGATACGACGAGCCTTACCTGAGCAGGCGAGGATAACACGCTTTAGATCCTGATAGTGATCGTCAGGGCTCATTCTGTTGTCCTGACCGAACATCTTATATGTGCAGGAGTAGTTCATTACGTCACTTACGATAAAAAGATCGTGACCACGAACTGAGTTCATAACTACGGCTTTACCTTCACCGGAAGAGAATCTGGCATTATCAACCTGGATCCTGTAGTCATTTCTGAAGAAACCCGGATACTTGGAAACGATAGCCTCCTGCTGATACTCCGAACGTCTCTTGTTAAGGTAGTAATTGACTTTTTCAGTGAAATCCACACTTCCTTTGAGCGGTATAAGACCGATCGGACCAACAGGAGCCATCGGATTGTCTCCGTACTGGTTATAGCGGGAATAGGATTTCTCATCGTTTGGAACTGAGATCATACTTCACCTTTGCCTTTCATAAATAATGTCGCATTTTTATATCTTTAACCCTTCGAAAAGGGGATAAAGCTTAGTAGATAACGTCCTCGATAAACTCATCAAAGCGGATCTGATCCAGGAATTCTCTGATCCTTGAAGTGGAGTTGATAAGCTTACTTACAGACTCGTCGACGTTTAAAGCATCAATGATCCTTGCAACGTACGGCGTCATGTTTACATCTACATACCAAGGTTTATCAAGAAGTTCCTGTGGTCTGTAGATAAGGTTAGTGCAGACAACTGCTTTGATAAGACCATCTTCATAAGCCTTGTCAAACTCATCAAATCCGTTGGTGAACATACCGAACGGAGCGATGTAGTAAATGTCGCGGGCACCTTTCTCTTTTAAGATAGATGCGGTTGTCAGCATTGTGTTACCGGTCTTGATCATATCGTCGATAAGAAGGACGTCCTTACCAGATACGTCAGTTCCGATAAACTTATATTCCTTAACAGGCGGCTGCTCATACTGGAAATTCACGTAATCACGGTCTCTGTAAAACACGCCCAGAGGGATATTGAGCATAGATGCATAAAACTCGGCTCTTCCGATACCTGTCTCATCAGGGCTTACGACCATGCTGCTTTCAGGCTTAAGTTTGATCGAACCGAATTTTGAGATGATAGTCGAAATGATCTTATATGCCGACTTCGGCTTCTCGATACCAAGAAGAGGAGTAGCATTATCGATCCTTGTATCATGCGGATCGAAGACTACAACATTGGATACACCAAGTGAATAGAGCTGCCTTAAAGCTGCAGCACAATCCAATGATTCATCAAGATTAGATGTTCTGTGCATCTGGATACCTTCATACATGAAAGGCATGATAACGTTGATCCTTCGAGCTTTACCTGCGCAAGTAGAGATGATCCTCAAAAGATCTCTATAATGATCGTCAGGTGATAACCTGTGATCATTACCGGAAAGCGGTGTTTTCTGATTATATGAGAGAACATCAGTAATGATGTAGATATCGTGTCCTCTCGTGCTTTCTGCAAGCTGGAATTTACCTTCGCCTGTGGAGAAACGTACGAGCTCAGCATCAAAGATATAGTTGGTCCTTAAGTAACCCGGATTTGTAACGAATGGATTGGAGTTGTTGTTATATCTTGCCAGACGCTTCTCGTAAAGCACATTGTTGACCATGTTTACGAATTCTTCGTTGGCAGTATGCGAAATAATGCCGATTGGACCGAACGGCTCTAGACGAAGCTCATTGTATGTAGAGTCTGAAGTCTCGTTACTAAGCACTTTATCTCGCACTCCTTAAAATCTCTATTTTTAATATAACAAACATCGGTCGTAAATCAACCGAAAAGATGTTCTTCAATTGCATTTCTCAGATCATCAAGACCTGTCTTTTTCTCGGATGAAACAGCAAAGACAACTGCATCATCGCTGAAATTCAATTCCTTGGACAATTCGTTCAGTCTTTTCATCAACTGCTGTCTGCTGAACTTGTCGCATTTAGTGAAGACTACGAAGTAATTGAGACCGGAATTATTAAGAAATTCAAGCATTCCGACATCTTCAGCAGAAGGGTTGTGTCTGATGTCCATAAGATGGAGGACAAGATCGATCTTTCTTCCGCAAGTAAAGTAATCTTCAGCAAGTTTGGAAAACTTTTCCTTTTTCTCTTTGGACGTCTTTGCATAACCGTATCCCGGAAGATCGGCGATATAGAGCTTACGATCTACGTTAAAGTAGACGACTGCCTGTGTCTTACCCGGAGTCTGTGATACTCTGGCAAGTTTTCTGTTGTCCGAGAGAGCATTAACGAGGGAAGATTTGCCGACATTTGATTTGCCTGAGAATACTATCTCGGGCATATCTTGAGGTGGACATGCTTTGATGTCTGAAGCTATTCCATAGAAAACAGTGTTTCTGAAATTAACGGCCATAGTTTCCCCCAAAATTAGTCTATGCTAATTATATCGTAACGAGAGTTTCTTTTGCTTGATGGGCTTTGTCGCTTTTTGTCAGAATTTGTCGGCATTTCGTCGTTTTTTTTCTACATAAATTTTTTTATAGTTGAAAAAAAGGCGGTCAATTATGAAAAAGAGACTACGAGAATACCTGCGAAAACTGGCTTTGCGCCCGCTTATAGTCCCAACGGTCCTTCTTGTTATGTTCATGTGTTCATTTGGCGGACTTCTGATCAAGACCACTGACAAGACCGAAGGTGAGTACGAAGTTATTATAACCGGCGTTACAACAAGTGTTTCAGGCAAGAATACCTGCTATGGAAGTATCGAGGATATCGGTAAGGTCAGGGTCATATGCGATGAACAACTTAATCCTGGCGACCGGCTTATAGTCTATGCATCGCTTTTTGAAGCACCAAAGCCTTCTAATCCGGGGGAATACGATTATCAGGATTATCTTTTTCGAAAAGGGATAAGATACATCCTTATGGTGGAAGACATAAGGGAGAGGTCAGAGTCAAATGTAGGCACAAGAATCCATCATTTCAGGTATTTTGTTCGTGATCTGATAGCAGATAAGCTTAGAAATGACATGTCCGAAGATGATCTGGCAATAGTTTGTGCATTATGCCTCGGGGATACCTCCATGATCGGAGATGATATAAGAAGGTCTTTTGATCTTTCAGGATGTTCTCATCTTTTGGCTGTGTCAGGAACACACTTCTCGTCATTTATACTGATCATCTCATATGCGGTAAAGGATATGCCTTACAGAAAAAAAGTCCTGATACAGGCTCTTTTCGTTATCGTTATCGGCTTTTTGACCGGTTGGACCGAATCTGTTACCAGAGCGGCGTTTATGAGTATGTGTCTTCTTGGCGGAAAGGACAGATTATCGGGAATGAGCTTTTCAGCTTTGCTCATGATGTTATCAGATCCGTTCTGCTGCAGAACTTTGAGCTTTCAAATGAGTTTCGGAGCAGGTCTTGGCATGTATCTGGTCTCTGAACCGATCAAGGGGAAAACCGGTTCATCGGTCATATCCTGTTCTTTGGCCTCAAGAGCGGTCATGCTTCCGTATTTTCTTATGAACGGCCTTGCTGTAGGATTCGGGTCCTTTGCTGTTATGGCACTTTCCGTACTTACTGTTCAGATGGTATGTCTTTTCTTCCTTCCGGGATTTATTCTGTCCTTCATAAGTCCTTATATGCTTTATCCGACGATATTGTTTTCGAGGATCACCATAATATTGATGGATATTGGTGTGGACTACTATTTTGATTCTCTTTTGCTGAGAGGCAGCAAGCTTACTTGTATTCTTCTTGTCTTCTGTTTGACAGCTGTTTACATCTGTAGGAAAAGAAAGCTCGTTGTGTCAGTTTTTTCGGGAACTATGATCGTTATCATGCTTACTATGACTCCTGTTTTTGACTTCGATAAGAAAGTCCTGTTTCTTGATGTCGGTCAGGGAGACAGTTGTCTCATTATCTCCGGTAATGACACGCTTCTAATTGACGGAGGGACCTATGAGGAGGGTAAAAGCGTGCTTCCGAGTGTCTTGGATTACTACCAGATCCAAAGGATCGACCTTGCGATCGCCACCCATCTTGATGAGGACCACTTAGGCGGTATCAGATATCTGGAAGAACAGGGAAGAGTCGATAAGATAGTTACTTCATATTCGGATATATATGAAACCATAAAAGAGGGAGATGTGATAAAGGCCGGAAAGATAGAATTTCAGGTGCTTTGGCCAAGGGGAAGGACATATAACGGAGGAAATCCCGAAAGCGTTGTCGGAGTTCTTAAGATAGACGGAGTTAAGATCATGATGACCGGAGATATAGATGAAGAGTCGGAAAGGATAATGGTAAATAGAGGTCTCATAAATGATTGCGACATCCTTAAGGTTGCTCATCATGGAAGTAAAACCTCATCAAGTCCGGAGTTTTTATCTTCTGTTAGTCCTGAAACAGCCGTGGTTTCCGTAGCCGAATATAACGTATACGGCCATCCTGCACCTGAGACCTTGGAGAGATTGGGAAAAGTAGAGGCAAATGTATTTTTGACCTCGAAAAACGGAGCGATTATTGTTAAAATTCAAAAGGATAAGTACAAGATCAACTGTTTTAAGGAGTAATAATGGCTTCACATATCGTAAGTTTCGATAATCTCAAGTCTTTGATCACTGAGAAAAAGCTTAATAATCTTCTTTTGCTGTCGGGCGAAGAGGATTATTACTGTGAGTTTGCCGTTAATATGATCAAAAAGCAGTATCTGGCTGAAGGTTCGGAGCAGATGGATTTTGTTAAGCTTAACTTTGAATCCAAGGGTTTTGATCTTGATAAGATCGATGAGAATGTAATGCTTCCGCCGTGGATGTCCGAGAAGAGAATAGTTGTGGTCCGTAATTCGGGTATCTTTTCTGCAGCTGATCCTAAAAAGGACCTTGCTGATACTTTCTCCTCTTTCGTGGATACCATTCCTGAGTCTACCTTGCTCATATTCTGGGACGACAAGATCGATAAGAGGAAAAAGCAGCTATATAGCATTTTCGAGAAGAACGGTTATTGTTGTGATTGTCCTATTCTTAAGGAATACGATATAGAAGAAAAGCTTCGGACAAACCTCAGAAAACATAATATTACGATAGACAGTGACGCCAGCGACAGCCTCATCAACAGGACCGATAAGTCCATGAGAGCAATAGCTTCCGAAGTAAATAAGATATATCTCTACTGCAGGGAAAAAGGTATCACGCACGTCGACTATAACGTTATTGATACTTTGTGTGCTCCTGATATCTCGGGAAGGATATTCGATATTCTGGACGGTATCAGCGAGGGCAACTGTTCGAAGGTGCTCCTTACTCTTGATAACATGCTTAACCAGAAGGAACCTGTTGAGAGGATCAAGTATAGTCTTGCTAACCATATAAGACAATTGATCTGTGCCAAGGAACTTAAGACTGAGTCAAAGATAGTGGAAAGGCTGGGTGCAAAGCCTTATACAGCCAAAAAGCTTGCAAAGCAGGCTCCTAAGTTCGAGATGGAAAAGCTCTTGTATCTCCTGTCGGTATGTGCCAAGACCGAATATGAGGGAAGACTCGGTAAGATGGACGGCAGACAATCCCTGGAGATCATACTGGTGCTGGCCTGTAAGAGTCTGACTTGATAAATCAATACACTTAACTTAAAATACATAAGTTAAACAGTTAATCATTGGAGGAGCAAACATTGGATAAGATCAAAATGACCACGCCGCTTGTTGAGATGGACGGCGATGAGATGACAAGGATCATCTGGAAGCAGATAAAGGATATCGTTATCCTTCCTTTCGTTGACCTTAAGACAGAGTACTTTGACTTGGGTCTCGTAAACAGAAATGCTACAGACGACCAGGTTACCATAGATTCAGCTAACAGGACCAAGGAGCTCGGAGTAGCAGTTAAGTGCGCTACTATCACACCTAATGCACAGCGTATGGAAGAATACGATCTTAAGCAGATGTGGAAGAGCCCTAACGGAACGATCCGTGCAATCCTTGACGGTACAGTATTCAGATCACCTATCATGGTAAAAGGTATCGATCCTCTTGTTTCCACATGGAAGAAGCCTATCACTATCGCTCGTCATGCATACGGTGATGTATATAGAGATTCCGAGATGAAGATCGATGGTGCAGCTAAGGTCGAGCTTCTTGTTACATATCCTGACGGAAGCACAAAGAAGCAGGAGATCTTCAACTTCAAGGATTCCGGTGTTGTTTTGGGAATGCATAATACTGACAAGTCCATTTCGGCATTTGCTCGCTCCTGTTTTACATATGCACTTGATACAAAGCAGTCCCTGTGGTTTGCAACAAAGGATACTATCTCCAAAACATATGATCACAGATTTAAGGATATCTTTGCTGAGATATTCGAAAACGAGTTCAAGGACAAGTTCGAAGCAGCAGGTATCGAATACTTCTACACACTTATCGATGATGCAGTTGCTCGTATCATGAAGTGCGAAGGCGGTATCCTCTGGGCTTGCAAGAACTACGACGGTGACGTAATGAGTGATATGCTCGCATCCGCTAACGGCTCTCTTGCTATGATGACATCCGTTCTCGTTTCACCTGACGGTAAGTACGAGTACGAAGCTGCTCACGGTACAGTTACAAGACACTACTACAAGTACCTTAAGGGTGAAGCTACATCAACTAACCCTATGGCTACATTGTTCGCATGGACAGGTGCTCTTCGTAAGAGAGCTCAGCTTGACGGCCTTGCTGATCTTGAGGCTTTCGCTGACAAGCTCGAGAAGGTTTCGATCGAGACAATCGAAGAAGGTACAATTACAGGCGATCTTAAGAATCTTATCGATATTCCGGTAAAGAATGTCGTTAATACGGAAGACTTCCTTAAGGCAGTTGCTTCCAAGCTTTAATAAACGGAGGAATTAATTATGAGTTATTACGAGACATGGATCGAGAGATCTGAGAAAGAGACAGATCAGCAGAAATACACACAATATATGAATCTTTACTTCGTTCTTGAGAAGAACGCTTATGATGCGATCCTCAAGGCATATCCTGAGTATCAGGGTCTTGTAACAGGTAAGGCTTCAGAGCTTTGTGAGAAACTTAACTTCGGTAAGTCCAATATGGATATCTTCGTAGGCTTCCTTGACGGTATCAAGACAAGTCTTAACAAGGATATCGATGTTGAGAATGTTGAAGACGATACAGATATCGCTTTGGACATCGATTTCGAGAAACTCTACTACAACATGAGAGATGCTAAGGCTGAGTGGCTTTATAAGCTTCCTTCCTGGAGCAATGTTCTTACAGTTGAGCAGAGAGACAAGATCTCTTTCGAGTACAGAGAAGCAAATACTGTTCGTTCTGAGAAGATCGGCCGTAATGATCCATGTCCTTGCGGTTCAGGTAAGAAATATAAGAAGTGCTGCGGCAAGAACGCTTAAGCTCTTTATAAAGGGGAGTTATCGTGCGAAGACTGTTTGCTAATAAATGGTTCATCATAGCCTTAGTGGCAGTATTTCTTGTTGCGATAATTATCCTCGGAGCGATCCCTAACAGCCCTCTAGATAAGGTGCTGACACCTCTTCGTGCAGTCGCCAACCCTATCCAAAGCGGAATCAAAGGTTTTGGAACTAAGGTTGACGATTATTGGGCTGCCATAACTGACGGTGTTGCCATCAGAAAGAGAAACGAGGAACTTAGTGAAGAGATCGCGAGGCTCCAGCACGAAGTTCAGCAGGGTGAAGAAGCTATCATCAGATATGAGGAGCTTAAAGATGCCTTTCATATCAAGGATACCTTCAGCGATTACGATATCTTCGGTTCTTCAGTATTATCCCGTGAAGCAGATGAATGGTTCAGCGTAATCAGAATCGATGCAGGTAAGGATGACGGACTCGAACTTACCGGCAAGAATTCCTATGCTGTTGTTGATACCCAATCAAACCTTATCGGTCGTGTTATCGAGACTAACAATAACGACAGTAAGGTTCTTCCGCTTCTTCACGAAGGTTTTACCGTTAACGGAAAAGTAAACGAAGTCAACGGCGCATTCATCATCATTTCCGGTGATGCTTCACTTAAGCGTCAGGGACTTTGTCTTGTTACGGGTATCGATGAGGACGTTGTCCTTGAGCCGGGTGATGAGATCGTTACTTCAGGTGACGGAGGTCTTTTCCCTCAGGGTATTCCTATCGGTACGATCGAAGAAGTTGATTATTCCGATCCTTTGAACATAAAGGCGACATTAAGACCTTATGCACAGATAGATGATCTTAAGGATGTGTTCATCATGGTACCTTACGATAAGGAGGAAGAGGTCTCCGCGGAAGAAACAGGTGAGACTTCAACTGCCGATGAACAAGGTTGAACTGATCCGTAAGATAGTTATTTATTCCGTTTATATTCTGTTCCTTACATGCTTTCAGGTCTCATTCCCGGATAAGTTGTCACTTAACGGACAGATCGCAGACCTGATGTTTGTATTTGTCGTTCTTGTTGCGTACATGTTCGGCATCAAAGACGGCATCATAATCGGATTGATCGTCGGAATCTTAAGGGATTGTTTTGCGGCTCCGGCTGTTATCGGTCTTAACGGTTCTGTCGTATCTTCGGTCGGTATCGGTGCATTCCTTTTGTTTTCAGTGGCTGTCTTTTCTGCATCCGTTTTTACGATCAAGATCAAGAGAAAGCCTGCTTTTGCGCTCCTTACCCTTATCAGTGTAACTGCGCTTTATAAGATATTCGGTCACGGTATTATCTTTATTTGGACAAGGGTATTTTCGAAAACACTCTATCACTTGTCAGCTAAGGAACTTTTTATTGATTCCATCTTTACTCAGATTTTCCTGAATATTCTTGCTGCGATTCCTATATACTTACTTTTGAGATTTGCCGGACCGTATAAAAAAGGACAAAATCCGATGCTTAGCGCTCAAGAGGGAAGGGGGGCTGATTCTTCATGGCTAACAATCTGAAAGATGACGGCATGTATGTTTTCGATGAAGACAAACGAGATCAACAGAAGATCAATGATGACAGTCTCCTGAAAAGACTTTTGACATTCCTTTCAAACAGATACTTTGTACTGGCGTTCGCTTTTTGCGTCATGGGCGTGATCATCTTATATATGACCGCGGCTTTGCAGTTCTCCGGATACCAGAAGACTATTTCTTCATCTACCAAAGGACTTCAGAAGATGTTTACCGTAAGTGCTCCGAGAGGCGATATCCTTGATGCCAACGGAGTAGTTCTTGCTACAACGGAGAAAGTAAACTCGTTACTTATTTCTGATGCCGGTATGTCTGATGAAGACCTTAACGCAATGTGTCTTGAACTCAGCTATTTGTTTGATGATTATAACTGTATCTCTGTAAGCGGTCTTGATGACTATTTCAAGATCGGACCTTTTGAATTCCTTCAGCCGGAGGACAAGATCAGGCTTTGGCAGACTAACAGGAACCTTTTTGATCTTGACGAGAGTGCTCAGGGCATCATCGTTACTTATTCCGATAATTATGTTAAGACTGATCCGCAGGTCTTTTTCCTTTACCTGAGATATCTTTTCAATATCGATCCTCAGTTAAGTGAAGATGAAGCCTTCAGGATCATAAGGATCAGGTACCAGATATTCCAGGATTATTGGGCATTCCAGAACGGTACTCCTGTACAGATAGCAACTGACGTACCTGATGAACTTATCAGATATCTGAATGAACAGAATTACCATTTCATGGGACTTATCGGTGTTGAGGACTATAGACGTGTCTATACTCCGCAGGCTCAGTTGTCATGTCATGTTGTCGGTTATGTCGGTAATATCTCCCAGGAATCTCTGGCGAGTTTAAGTAAGTTCGGTTATCAGGCAAGCGACATTGTCGGTCAGTCAGGTGTTGAGTCTCAGATGGAAAGATATCTTCACGGTCAGGCCGGAATCGCGACTTATTCTACTTGGACCGAAGATGGTGCTGATTCCATGTTTTTCCCTTATACATATGGCGAGAACCCTGTTGCAGGTGCAACTGTTAACCTGACTATAGATTCCAATCTTCAGAAAGTCGGAATCGAAGCTCTTAAGCAGTTTATCGAAGATGCTAAGATCGATGAACAGACCAGACAGACAGGCTATAAGACAGCTAATGCAGGTGCTTTTGTTGTCATGAACTGTAAGACAGGTGCAGTTCTTGCCATGGGATCATATCCTAACTACGACCCTAACGACTTCGTGCTCGCTATGTCAGGAGATAAGCAGGCAGAAGTACAGATCAAGTATTATCTCGGTATCGGTGAATACGAGGAAATGACCAGTGAAGACATGCCTTTGTGGAACAGAGCCATCATGTCCAGATACGCTCCGGGATCCACATTTAAGATGTGTACGGCTCTTGCAGGTCTTGAGGCAGGCGTTATAACTCCTAATTCATCCTGGGTAAAGTGTGAGTCTCCTATCGATATCGGCGGTTGGACATTTAAGTGTCTCGAGTATCCTGATACAGGTCACGGAGCATTGGATCTCAATAGTGCCATCGCTACATCCTGTAACATCTACTTCATGAGACTCGGTGTTGATACGGGTATCGATAATATTGATGCCATGGGTGAGAAACTCGGCTTAGGCGAATATACGGGAATCGACCTTCCCGGTGAGGATGTCGGTGTAAGAGCAAGCCGTGAGACAAAAAGACTCCTTCATGAATCCGAGTACGACAGAACATGGTTCCCGGCTGATACGGCTCAGTCCGCTATCGGACAGTTCGATAACTGTTTTACTATCCTTCAGCTCTGCAGATATACCAGTGCAATTGCTACAGGTGAGCTTGTAACTCCGTATGTTATCGATAACGTTGTAGCTCCAGACGGTACGATCCTTTATGAAGGACAAAAGCCTTCGATCCCTCTTGAAGTGGATCAGAGTAATCTTGATGCGGTCCGTTTTGCCATGCGTTGTGTTGTAACCGGTACAAACGATTGGGAAGGAACAGCTCAGGAATCTCTCTCGGACTTCCCGATCTCTATCTGTTGTAAGACAGGTACTGCTGAGACAGGTTTTGAGGATATAAGAATGGAGTATTCCAACGGTCTTTTCGTTTGCTATGCTCCTGCAGATGATCCGGAGATTGCCATCGCTCTCGTTGTAGAGAGAGGTGAGTGGGGTAATTCCACATCCATCATCGCGAAAAAGCTCCTTGCTGCTTATTTCGGTGTTCCTCTTACTGGCGATCCGAGCGTTACAGATACTGTGCCTGTAACAGGTGATTCGATCGATCTGGCTTTGCCTGAAAGTCGCTATGAAGATGATGAAGTCATCACCGCTGAGGGATAATTACTTCAATTATTTGTTGCTAAATTATAATATTTTGCGTAAAATGATATTAGTTTTGTAACAAGGGGGACTTCCGCCATGAAGATCGTTCTGATGGCTGATAACAGTAAAAATGAGTTGCTCGTTAACTTTTGTATTGCATATCGCCCCTTGCTGTCCAAACATCAGCTGATTTCCGTTTATAACACAGGTAAGCTTCTTAAAAGTGCTGTAGACCTTGAAGTATCAGGTCTTTCCGTTGATTATGAGAGCGGTTTTGAGCAGCTTGCTTCCAGAGCTGAGTATAACGAGATCGACTGTGTTATCTATATCCGTGACGGCCGTAATGATCCTTTGCACAGTACGACTGAGCTTTTGAAGGTCTGCGACCTGAACAATATCCCTTATGCTACGAACATCGCTACGGCAGAGACTTTGATCCTTGCTATCGACCGCGGTGACCTCGACTGGCGTGAGTGGATCAAGGGTTGATCATTTCTATGGATGTCATTACTTTTCCTTATGGGCCGTTGGGCTCCAATATGTATGCCGTAAAATCGGGTGATCATGCGATCATCATCGATCCTTCTGTATCTCCCGAATTTCCTTTGGTCAGAAGTAAGCTCATGAATGCCGGTATCGATGCGTTGATCCTCACTCATGCTCATTATGACCATTACGCTTGTCTTGACGAATGGATCAGTTTGACAGGCGCCAAGGCTTATCTTGCCGATGAAGATAAAGAGTTTCTTAATGATTCAAGTCTTAATTGTTCACGCGGTTTCGGTGAATCCATGAAAATTGAATCCGAGACTTCTGATCTTGGTGAAAGCCTTGATGTTAGCGGGTTTTCGAGCATGAAGATAATAAGGACTCCGGGTCATACTCCGGGCTCGGTATGTATCCTTTTCGAAGAAGATAAGGTTATGTTTACGGGTGATACGCTGTTTGAAGGTTCTGTCGGAAGGTCCGATCTTCCGGGAGGAGATACCAGGACATTACTGGCGTCTCTTAAGATATTTAAGGATATGGACGATGATATAACTATCTATCCGGGCCATGGAGGTCCTTCCAAGATCGATATCGAGAAGCGCTATAATCCGTATCTTTCTTTGTGATCTTCTCGAAAACACTGTCTGCTTGACTTTTAACAACGGCATATGTACAATCCATAAAAGCAATGAAGGTGCGTAAGTAGTCCTTATATGACAGGGAAAAGAGAGTCGTGTCACCGGCTGAAAGCACGATCCACGGGGTATCTGGATGAATTTCAACACTGGAGCGTTCTGTGAAAACAGTTATACTGGCTAAGCAGATGCCTGCGCAGCATTAAAGGCGCGAACAAGTGCGGAAAGCAATGCTTTTCGAACATGGGTGGTACCGCGAAGGTGCGATAAATAAGCGAATTCGTCCCATGGCAATTTATATGTTGCCATGGGATTTTTGTATTCCAAAGGCGAACGATAATAGGAGGAAAACATGGCGGAACTTAGTGAAATGAACGAGAAGTTATCCGAGATCAGAAGTCAGATCGAGAATGATCTGAAGGAGATCAGCAGTTCCAAGGGTGTCTATGAGTACAAGAAGAGTGTCATGGACTCCAAAGAAGGTAAGATCGGATCTCTTATGAAAGAGATGGGTAAGATCCCGAAGGAGCAGAAGGCCGATTACGGCAAGATGGTCAACGAGATCAAGAATTGGGCTCAGGAGAAGTTTGATGCACTTGATGCCGAGTTCAAGGCTCAGGAGCAGAAGGCTCGCTATGAGGCTGAGACCATTGATGTTACTCTTCCTGAAAAGAAGCAGAAGAAGGGTAATCTCCATCCGAACACTCAGGTAAGAAATCAGATCGTAGATATCTTCGGTTCAATGGGTTTCCAGATCTATGAAGGTAACGAGATCGAGACTGATTACTATAATTTCACGGCTCTCAATATCCCGCAGGATCACCCTGCTAGAGATATGCAGGATACTTTCTACTTAAGCCCTGAGTTCCTTCTCCGTACTCAGACTTCAGCAGGTCAGATCCATGTTATGGAATCTCAGCAGCCGCCGATCAAGATCATCTCACCCGGTAAGGTTTTCCGTTCTGATGATGACGCTACTCACTCTCCTATGTTCTCACAGATGGAGGGACTCGTTGTAGATAAGGGGATCACACTTTGCGACCTTCAGGGTATGCTTGATGTATTCGTAAAGAAGATCTTCGGTGAAGAGACAAGAACACGTCTTCGTCCTTCATACTTCCCATTCACAGAGCCTTCAGTTGAGGTAGACGTAAGCTGTTTCCAGTGTGGCGGCAAGGGCTGTAAGCTCTGTAAGGGAACAGGCTGGATCGAGGTTCTCGGTGCAGGTGTAGTTAATAAGAAGGTACTCGACGGTTGCGGCATTGACAGTAATGTTTATAGCGGTTTGGCTTTCGGTATCGGTATCGATCGTATTGCCATGCTCAAGTACGGCATCAACAATATCAAGATGTTGTTTGAATCTGATTTGCGCGTACTCGGACAGATCGATGACTAATGATAGGAGGCAAGGATAATGTTAGTACCATTAAGTTGGCTTAAAGATTATGTAGATATAGATGTTACTCCGGACGAGCTCGAAGATAAGCTCTTCAGCTGCGGTTTCGAGGTAGAAGAAAAGTATGAGGTCGGCCACGATATCAGTAATGTCGTAGTCGGTGAAGTTAAGACATGTGAAGGCATCGAAGGCACACATCTTCACCTTTGTACAGTTGATGCAGGTGAAAACGGTGTTCTTCAGATCTGCTGCGGCGCTGATAACGTTAAGGCTGGCGGAAAGTATCCTCTTGCTCTTATCGGTGCTCAGGTATACGCAACTGCTAAGGATCATAAGACAGTTGAAGGTCTCATGACTATCGGACAGGGTAAGCTTAGAGGATATGATTCATTCGGTATGCTCTGTTCAGGCGTTGAGATCGGTGTAACTGAGGATATGTTCCCGGGTGCAGGTTATAACGGACTTCTCGTTTTGCCTGATGACAGTGTTCCGGGAACAGATGTAAAGCCTATTCTCGGACTTGATGATTATATCTTCGATGTTTCCATCACAGCTAACCGTCCTGACTGCCAGAGCATCTTCGGTATTGCCCGTGAGGTTGCGGCAGTTCTCGGTAAGCCTATCAAGGAGCCTGCTCTCGATTACACAGAGACAGATGTAACTATACCGTTCGATATCAAGGTATCAGCTCCTGATCTTTGTCCCAGATATATCGGTCACTATGTTTCTGACGTTAAGATCGAGGAATCTCCTGTATGGATGAAGCGTCGTCTTGCTCTTGTTGGATGCTCAGCAATTTCAAACGTTGTCGATATCACTAACTACGTTCTTAAGGAACTCGGTCAGCCTATGCATGCTTTCGATTTCTCTTATCTTGAGGGTAATGAGATACACGTTCGCCGTGCAGGTGAAGGTGAGAAGATCGTAACTCTTGATGAGAAAGAGTTCGCTCTTACTACTGAGAACCTGGTTATCTGTGACGGCAAGAAGCCTGTAGCACTTGCAGGTATCATGGGTGGTCTTAATTCAGAGATCCGCGATACGACATCTGCTGTTATGTTCGAGGCTGCTAAGTTCGCACACGACAATATCCGTAAGAGTTCAAAGGCTTTGGGTCAGGTTTCTGATTCCAGTATGCGTTTCTCCAAGGGCGTTGACGAGTATACAACAGTTATGGCTATGAAGCGTGCTTTGCACTTTATGGAAGAGCTTGGCTGCGGTAAGGTAAGTAAGACATCTTTCGATGTTAATACAGGCAACTCTGTTGAGCCTCGTGAGATGAAGGTAAGCGTAAAGCAGGTTAACGGTGTTCTCGGTATCACGGTTCCTGATGATGATATCGTTCGTATCCTTACAAACCTTAATTTCGATCCTAAACTTAACGGTGACGAACTTACTATCGCTATCCCGGGCTATCGAGTAGATATGGAGTCCTATCAGGATGTAGCTGAGGAAGTTATCCGTATGTATGGTTATGAGCACATCGTTCCTACATTCATTCCTACAGCAAAGGTTACAAGCGGCGGAAACAACTTAAAGCAGCGTTCCGAGCTTAAGATCAAGAATGCTCTTTGTGCAGCAGGTGCTAATGAGGGTGTACATTATTCATTCTTCTCGCCATCTGATTTTGATCTTCTCCGTTTGCCTGAAGATGCTCCTGAGCGCTTCGCTATCAAGATCATGAACCCTATCAACATCGATCTTTCTTTGATGAGAACAACTCTTGCTCCTCAGATGATCACATCTATGGCAAGAAACCAGAAGAGAGGAATCCTTACGGGCCGTATCTACGAGCTTGGTAATAAGTTCCTTCCTAAGAGCCTTCCGCTCACTGAGTATCCGGATGAGCGTGAGACCATCTGTATCGGTGTTTTCGGAGAGGATGAGGATTTCTATTCTCATAAGGGTCTTGTATCAGTTATCGCTGATGCTCTTGATGTTAAGTTCGATTATGAGAAGGATGAGAAGACATTCCTCCATCCGGGAAGAACTGCTAAGGTCATCTGTAACGGTGAGGTAGTAGGTTACTTGGGTCAGGTCCTCTATGAGATCTGCGATGAGCTCGACATGCGTGTTCCTGCTTATGTAGCTGAGATCGATCTTAGGATCTTAAGTCAGTACTACGGCAAGGAAAGAAAGTTCATTCCGCTTCCTAAGTTCCTTGAAGAGAAGCGTGATTTCTGCTTCGTTATGGATAAGAACATCACTTGCGCAGCAGTTGAAAAAGAGATCGAAGCTTCCTGTGAGTACATCACCAAGATCGAACTTTTCGATATTTACGAGGGTGCACAGCTCGGTGAGAACAAGAAGTCACTTGCGTTCAGTGTGGTATTTACTCCTAAGGATGAGGAGTTCAAGCCTGAGATCATCGACGGTTTCGTAAATTCCATCCTTAAGAACCTCAATGATAAATACGGAATCACACTTCGTGCTTGATAAACTCTTTTGAATCGAATTCAGATAGACCGCGGATCACTTTTTCCGCGGTTTATTTTTTTCGAAAACACTGACAGGAGCCTTTCCGGAAGTTCCTTTAGTACCAATTGTCGATGAATTGTTTTAATTGTCGATTTCTACACACCTTTACTGTGAAACAATTAAAACAAAAAAGGATGGTGATCTTATGGGAAGTACTTTGGAGGCTTCTATCTGTTTTTCTTTGATAATTCTGGTCTTGGCGGTTTTT
Organism: Clostridiales bacterium; assembly: GCA_017649645.1. Classification (GTDB taxonomy): domain Bacteria; phylum Bacillota; class Clostridia; order Saccharofermentanales; family Saccharofermentanaceae; genus Saccharofermentans. The sequence goes on from JAGCGK010000143.1 coordinate 78,063, forward strand.
ATCGTTTATCCCAACGAAATCAGACATAACTCGGTCCTGCAGGCCAAGACAGCGGTATCCGAGATGCGTTTTCGATTAAGGAGTGAAAAGCCCGTTGAAGTAAGAGAGATAGACGGACATATGGTGGCAGATACCTCTCCTGAACAGATCAACACCATGATCTGCGGGATCATTGACTGCATAAAGATCGGCGGTGGTGTCTGATGCGTAGAAATAAACACGGGAATACCTCGATCTTTCTGGCTATCATTTTGTCTGCCGTCATATTCGTTGAAGGTCTTTATCTTGCAGCGATAATCGATGCCGACAGACGGGTGAACATTAACCGCGGGCTACGACTTCAGGTAGAACAGATACTCGCATCTTATGATGAAGAATTGTTTTTGGAATACGGGATCTACGGATTTTTCGAAGAGAATATCTCTCAGGAAGTATTTAGAAAAGTAATAGAAGAATCCGGCTATACCTACGGCGGGGATATCTATATCGATGGATATAAGACTATATCTACACTTCAGCTTGAGGATGCAATATCGAATTACTATACATACAGAACCGCAGGGATCATTTTAAAGGATCTTAGCGGCGTAATATCAATGATCACCGACGAACTGGAAGAGTTTGAATTCTTCGATAAGATAAACAGGTTTAAGGCAAGCGGCGGTAATTCGGTCCTTAACATACTGAATAAAGGGGCTTCAGTCATTAATGAGGTCCTTGAAAGTGATGAATTGAGCGGACTTGTAGATCTTGAAGATGAAGATCTCGGTTTGATATCCGATCTTTTTGACTATCTTGAGGAAATCAACGATTCTGAGCTTGTCTTTGATGATGATTTTTCTCCTGAAGACATGTTTTCCATGAATTTTTATAACGATCTGATCAATTTTGCCAAGAAATCATCAGAAGTTATCGAGGATGATTTCTATAATCTTTTCGTTGCTCATTATGCTGTTTACCACTTTGAAGCAGTAGTCAAAGAATATGAAGTTGAAGGGGATATGTATCCTGATACAACACTTCGCGGTACAGACTACAGGGATATTAATCCTTACGAATGTACGGATATGGAGTATATAATTTCGGGATATGAAGGCGGTTTAGGCGTATACACGGTTGGGCATGTCATATCCGGCTTCATTATGCTTTCTGAAGCAGTTAATCTGCTTTTGGATAAGGACTTTATGAAGGTCGTGAATAAGATAGCCAAGATACTATCCGCTGTTTTAAAAGTCCTTTTGGATGGTGCCGAGATCCCTCCTTTTGTTTTTGTAATAATGATCCTTATATACTCGTCAACAGTCTTAATGATCAGGGATATGTTCAAGATATATAAAGGCAAAACAGTTGAAGTCTTTAAGATCAAGAATGCTCCTGAACCTTTTAACGAGGGCTTTTCGATGAACTACAAAGACTTTGCTTTCTACTTCGCTTTTGTAGCAGGTAAGGGTATGGATAAGAGGATCATAAACGTGCTTGAGAATAAATATGGTCCGATTATGACTAAGATCAGCCTGGGGACTCAGTATAGAGATGATGTCTACAGCGTTAAGGCCGGATATGATCTATATGGTTTATAAGTGAGGTTATTATGAATAAGAAAGGTTCGATCGCCATAGAGGCATCTGTTGTTTTTACGGTGTTTCTGATCATTTTATCTGTCTGTATCACTTCAATGAACATTCGAAAATGCGATATCGTTATGCAACAGGCAATTGACCAGACTACGGAAGACATACAGATCCTGTTACCGTATACATCTATCGGGGCTGAAATGGTAAATACCTTAAACAGCGATCCTGTCATGGGACAAAACGCTGCCATGACATATGACTCGATCTGTGCATTGTCCGAGAATCTCGAGACCCTTTTGGGTCACAGCATAGAAGAATTGGTCTTAAACGGTACCTTGGGAGAAGTAATCAGAGATGATATTGCTTCTGAGTATCGAAAACGGTCAGAAGACATTATCTTCAAACCGTCTGATATAGATGTTCATGTTAGTTTTAATGCAGATCTTAATGTAATAGATCTATACGTAGAATATACCATCGAGACCTTATTTGGCGATATTGACCGTTCACATTATTCTGCTATCCCGTTTTACGGCCTGTATAATTCCTTGATCAATCACTTTGATTATGATTCATCCGAAGAAGAGGATTCGGCTGACCCTTGGGGAATGAATAATTTTGACAGGGGAGAGTATTTTGAAGATAAGTACGGCTCCAATCTTCCGCATGTGTTTCCTGCGATCAATAAATTCGAAGATGGTAACTGTGAAAGCATAATGAGTATCGATCTGACCAAAGATACGTATCAGTCAGATTTCAGGATAAATGAGAGGATCAGTGAAAAACTCTCGGAATTGGACGAGTTTAACGGAGCTAATGTCAGTATTAACGGTGAAACTTACGTAATTGAAGAGAATGAGATAGTATCCAAGACTTTGACGATCATCATTCCCGAGAATTCGCCTCAATCAAGGGTAGAAAGCCTGGAAAACTCGATAAATGCGTACAGCAACGACAATATTATTATAAATATTATTAAAGATAACACCTCATATTGAAAAAAATATTTCACTTTTACATATTAAAGTGATACACTAATTTGTGCTATTTTGATAATTGGGTTATCATAGTATAGATTTTTTTGTGGAGGTAAGCTTGCTTGAAATCTAATTCGACCGTTAGACGCCCATCTTTGGTTGATTCCGGAAACGGAAGCAGTTCTGAATCTAAATCAGTCGGAGAGACACTTCGTAAGGCTAAAAGAGATCTTTTCTTCCGTCGTTGTCTGGTAGGTATCTTTCTTGTTTTGGTCATTACAGTTGTTGCTGCGTTGTTCATTCTTGGATATGTAAGTGACTTCGTTGATTTCATCATTGCCTGGGTTGAATAAAGATGAACGATAAGATCAGAGATCCATATATTGATATCTTTTATGATGCTATCCTTTCACTTAAGGATCGAAAAGAGTGTGACAATTTCTTCGAGGATATTTGCACAATCTCTGAGATCAAATCTATGGCACAGCGACTTCAAATAGCTGTTTTGCTTAATGAAGGTAAAACTTATACAGAGATCATTGATGAGACTAAAGTCAGTACGGCAACTATTTCCAGAGTAAATAAGTGCCTGGAATATGGTGCTGACGGATATAAAACAGTTTTGTCCAGGATCTCTCCTGAAATAGAAAATAAATAATACGAGGTGTGGAGATGGGAATTATTTCTTCAATATTCGGTACTCACAGTGATCACGAGATCAAAAGGATCATGCCGACAGTTAACAAAGTAATGGAGCTTGATGAGAGCTTTCAGAAACTTACTGATGAAGAATTGGTAGGAATGACACAAAAGCTTAAGGACAGACTTGCTAATGGCGAGACTTTGGATGATATCCTTCCTGAAGCATTTGCTACAGTCAGAGAAGCAGCTTCCAGAGTATTGGGAATCAAGCATTATAAAGTTCAGGTTATTGGTGGTATGATCTTGCACCAGGGACGTATTGCCGAGATGAAGACAGGTGAACGTAAGACACTCGTTGCTACACTTCCTGTTTACTTGAATGCTTTGACAGGTAAAGGCGTTCACGTTGTTACCGTAAACGACTACCTCGCAAAACGTGATAGTGAGTGGATGGGTAAGATCTATAAGTTCCTTGGTCTTTCTGTCGGACTTATCATTCATGATATCCCTACAAATGAACGTAAGGGCATGTATGCTTGTGATATCGTTTATGGAACAAATAACGAATTTGGATTTGACTACCTTCGTGACAACATGGTTGTACGTAAGGACCAGATCGCACAGAGAGAACTCAATTATGCCATCGTTGACGAGGTTGATAGTATCTTGATCGATGAAGCTAGAACACCTCTCATCATTTCCGGTAGAGGAACGGAATCTTCCGATCTTTATCAGAAGGCAGATGATTTTGTTAGGACACTTAAGAGATACACAGTTGTTGAGACTGACGATAAGGTTGACATGGACGAGATCGTTGGTGACTGTGACTATGTAGTTGATGAGAAAGCAAGTACTTCCGTTCTTACAGCTAACGGTGTACGTAAGGCTGAGAAATTCTTTAATGTTACCAACCTTTCAGATCCTGATAACTTCAACTTGCAGCACTACGTAAATAACGCTCTTCGTGCTCACGGTAACTACAACAAAGACCAGCAGTATGTAGTTATGGATGGCGAAGTTATCATCGTTGATGACTTTACAGGTCGTTTGATGCCTGGTCGTCGTTATAGTGACGGTCTGCACCAGTCTATCGAGGCAAAAGAAGGCGTAAAGGTTGCTAATGAGAACAAGACTCTTGCAACAATCACATTCCAGAACTTCTTCCGTATGTATTCCAAGATCGCAGGAATGACAGGTACAGCTTACACAGAGGAAGCCGAGTTCAGAGCTATCTATGGCCTTGATGTTATTCAGATTCCTACAAACAGACCAATTGCACGTGTTGACGAGCACGATGCTGTATTTAAGACTCAGAATGGTAAGTATCAGGCAGTTCTTAAGGCTGTTATTGAAGCTCATAAGTCAGGTCAACCTGTTCTTGTCGGTACAGTTAACGTAGATAAGTCCGAGTTCTTGAGCAAGATGTTCACAAGAGCCGGCATCAAGCATAATGTATTGAATGCTAAGAACCACATGAGAGAAGCTGAGATCGTTGCTCAGGCCGGTCGTAAGGGTGCAGTTACTATCGCTACTAACATGGCTGGTCGTGGTACCGATATTCTTCTTGGTGGTAATGCAGAGTTCATGGCTAAGCAGGAAATGCGTAAACTCGGTTATTCTGATGAGTTGATCGAAGCATCCAATGCTCATAACGAAACAAGTGATGAAGTTATCATCGAAGCCAGACAGCGTTTCTCCGCTCTTAAGGACAAGTTCTCTAAGGACATTGCACCTGAAGCAGAAGAAGTTAGAAAAGCAGGCGGTCTTTTCATTGTCGGTACAGAAAGACATGAATCAAGACGTATCGATAACCAGCTCAGAGGACGTTCCGGTCGTCAGGGAGACCCTGGACGCACGAAGTTCTATCTTGCTTTGGATGATGATCTTTTCAGAATCTTCGGTGGTGACAGAGTTACTAAGACATTCAACAGCTTGGGTGTTGATGAGACGATGGAGATCCAGACAGGTGTTGTATCCCGTTTGATCGAGTCTTCACAGAAAAAGCTTGAGGCTATTCACTTCGGTACTCGTAAGAACACACTCGAGTACGACGATGTTATGAATATTCAGCGTACTATTACATATGAGCAGAGACGTAAGGTAATCGACGGTGCTGATATGCACGATACATTCCTTAAGATGGTTCACAGAGTAGCTGAAAGAACAGTTTCTTCTTACTCTAACGACGGTAATCTTACTGTCAGCGATCAGTATGCTCTTGGTATGAAGATTGAGGACCTTTATGGTAATCTTCCTATCGTTGCAGAACTTAAGAGTAAGGAAGTTCTTGAAATATCTGCTACTGACATGATCGAGAGGATCAATGACGAGGCTGTTAAAGCTTTGGAAGAAAAAGAGAATGTCGTTACAAGCGAGATCTTCAGAGAAGCTGAGCGTGTTATCCTTCTTACAACAGTTGACTCTAAGTGGATGGATCATATCGATGCAATGGATCAGCTCCGTACAAGCGTTGGTATGCGTGGTGTAGGTCAGCACGATCCGGTTGTTGAGTATAAGATGGAAAGTTCTCAGATGTTCGATGAGATGAACGATTCTATCCAGGATGATGCTGTCAGACTTTTGATGAAGGGTGAATTCTCTGCTGAGAAGAGAGTTACAACTAAGTCAGCTGTCAGAAATCTTTCTGAAGGACACGGTAAGGAAGTTTCCAATGCTTCACAGATCCCTCCTGAAGCTAAGCAGGCACAGGGAGCTCAGGCAAGTGATAATGCACCGCTCCAGCCGGTCAAGAGAGATGCCAAGAAGGTTGGACGTAATGATCTTTGTCCATGTGGCAGCGGTAAAAAGTATAAAAATTGTTGTGGTAAAAATGAATAAAGTCCGAGTTTTCGGACTTTTTTCTTTTCTTGAAAGAGCACTAATGTATTTATGACAGATAGATTAGTATACCAGGCTATTGAAGAAAGAATGGATTTAACTGAAGTATTCTAAAAAATGTGGGTCGGGTTTGTATCCGACCTATTTTTATAATAAAATATCTAGCGGAGGGTAGTTTATGTTCGATAAAGAATCTTATTTGGCTTCGATCAATGAAGCATGTTCTTACATTTCTTCTCGTTTTGACATGACGGGAACAGATACTTGTATCGTTTTAGGCTCAGGTTTGGGTCCTTTTACAGACTTGGTCAAGTGTGTTAATAAGATCAGTTACGCTGATATACCTGGTTTTCCTACTACAACGGTTATTGGTCACAGCGGTGAATTGATCCTTGCTGATATTGAAGGTAAGAAGGTCATCCTTCTTTCCGGACGTTTTCATTACTATGAAGGTAATGATATGTCTGTTTGTACTTTCTATGTCAGAGTTCTTTCCAAACTTGGTATTAAGAATCTAATTCTCACGAATGCAGCAGGCGGAATGCTTGACGGTATGGAGCCTTCAGATCTTATGGTCGTTACCGATCATATCTCGCTTTTTTGTGAGTCACCTTTGAGAGGCCCTAATCTTGATGAGTTTGGAGCTCGTTTTATCGATCAGTCTTTTGTTTACGATAAAGACAGGATCGCTCTTCTTAAGGCAACTGCTGAAAAGCTCGGGATCAAGCTTCATGAGGGCGTTTATTGTTATACCAAGGGTCCTCAGTATGAAACACCGGCCGAGATTAGATTGATCAAGAATCTTGGCGGAGGTGCCGTTGGAATGTCTACGGTTCCTGAGGCGATCGTAGCTTCGCACTGTGGAATGAAGGTAACTGCGGTATCCTGTATCACCAATCTTGCAGCCGGAATCAGTAAGACGGCTCTTAATCACGAAGAAGTACTTGCAAATGCAGCTAAGGCATCGACCAACAGTTGCAAGTTAGTATATGAATTTATCAAACAACTGTAAGGAGAAAAAAATGGAAGTTCCTTTTTATGACGTAAAAGACATTAATCTTGCACCTTCAGGTAAGAAGAAGATCGAGTGGGCTTATAAGAATATGCCTGTTCTCAGAGCTATCGAAAAAGAACTCATTGATGAACAGCCTTTCAAGGGTCTTAAGATCTCGGTATCAGTTCACGTTGAGGCTAAGACCGCTTGTCTTGCAAGAGCTTTGGCAAGGGGAGGTGCTGATGTAGCACTTACAGGATGTAATCCTCTTTCTACTCAGGATGATGTAGCTGCTGCACTTGCTGCGGACGGTATGCATGTTTACACGATTCATGGTGATGATAATGAGAACTATATAAAGCACCTAGAGATGGCTTTGTCTTTTGGTCCTGATATCGTTATCGATGACGGCGGTGACTTTGCAATGCTCTTGCACTCGACACATAAGGAGCTTGTTCCTAAGATCATCGGCGGATGTGAGGAGACAACTACAGGTGTGCATAGACTTGAAATCCTTGAAAAGGAGAACAAGCTTCTTTACCCGGTAGTAGCTGTTAATGATGCTCGTTGTAAGCATCTTTTCGATAACAGATTCGGTACAGGTCAATCTGTATGGACTGCTATCATGGCTACCACAAATCTTGTAGTAGCAGGTAAGACTGTTGTAGTTGCAGGATACGGAATGTGCGGTCGTGGTGTAGCAATGAGAGCCAAAGGCCTTGGTGCTAAGGTTGTTGTTACAGAGATCGATCCTGTAAAAGCTTGCGAAGCTATTATGGAAGGCTACGAAGTAATGACAATGGATCAGGCTTCAAAGGTCGGAGACTTCTTCGTAACAGTAACAGGTTGCAAGGATGTTATTACCAAGAATCATTATCTGAATATGAAAGACGGTGCTGTCTGTTGTAACGCAGGTCACTTTGATTGTGAGGTTAACATCAAGGATCTTGAATCGATTGCCGTTAGTTCCGAGGAAGTCAGAAATAACATTATCGGTTATACGCTTGAGAATGGTAACAGGATCAACATCCTTGCAGAAGGACGTCTTGTTAATCTTGCTTCCGGTGATGGACATCCTGTTGAGATCATGGATATGAGTTTTGCTTTGCAGGCTCAGTCAGCAAGATATATAGCTAAGTATGGTAAGGAGCTTGAAAAGAAGGTTTATCAGACTCCTGAGATCATAGATAACCGTGTTGCAGAAATTCTTCTCGACACTAAGAATATTAGTATTGATGTACTTACTCCTGAACAGGAAAAATACATCAATTCATGGGATTTTGAATAAGGGGATACAATCGTGGAAAATTTTACAAACGATAACCAACCGGAAGAGATTAAGTATGAAATGAATGATGATCAGATCCAAAATGACCTGGTTCAGGATGGTTCTGTGATAATTTCGGAATTGACTGAGAATTCATCTGAAGATAATCATCAGCCAGTTGTTGCAGAAGAGGCTAAAAATTCCAAAGAGGATTCCGATCCTGAGGATGTTAATCCTGTTGTAACGACCGAATTGGTAGATGACACACCGACTTCTGATGAGCCTCCCAAGCCAAAGAAAAAATCTTTGGCTCTTCCGATCATTCTTGCATTAGTTGCTTGTCTTATCGTTTTTGGTCTTATAGGTGGCCTTATCTACTTTGCTGCTGATAAGATCCGTGAAAATAACAGCAGAAAGACAAGCGTTGAACTTCGTGCTGACAAAAAGGCAAAGAATAAGGATAACGACGAGGATAAGAAGGACAAGGACAAAGATAAGGATAAAGACAAAGACAAGGATAAGGACAAGGATAAGGATAAAGATAAAGATGAGGATAAGGATCCTACAGCTTCTCCGACTCCTACTCTTAAGGTCGTTGATGCTGACTATCCTGAAGGAACGGCCGAGTGGACTGTTCTTGTCTATATGTGTGGTACAAACCTTGAGACAGAATCTGGTGTTGCATCATACTTCCTCAATAAGATGGCAGGCGAGACATCTTCTGATGATATAAATGTCATTGTTGAGACCGGCGGTACTTACGCTTGGAGAAATAAGGACAGTGCATATTCAGGTACTCCTGTAAGTCAGGTTGATATTCCTTCATATGCTATGGGTCGTTTCAGAGTCGAAAAAGATAAGATCACCGAACTCGGAGAGTATGACCTTGCTTCAATGGGTGCTTCACAGACTTTGTCTGATTTTATTAAATTCGGACAGGAGAAGTATCCTGCTAAGAAGTACATGCTTGTTATGTGGGACCACGGTTATGTTGAGCCTTATGGTTGTATGGAACATGAAGAATTGTTCTACAATGACAACAGCGGAAATACAGTAAGTCTTTTTGAGCTTGATCCTGCTAAGATCGATGAATATCAGAACGATAACTTGACAATGCCTGAATTTGAAAAGGCTTTGATCGACGGTGGCGTTACATTTGAGGTCATTGGATTTAATACATGTCTTTCCGGTTCAGTTGAGTATGCTACTTGTGTTGCTCCATACGCAAATTACATGATCGCTTCTGAAGAGAGTATTCCTGCTGCTATAGGACTTCCTACCGGATACATTACTTATTTGGCTGAACATCCTACTTGTGACGGACTTGTACTCGGTACATCTGTTTGTTCTATGTATGAAGAGGAGATAGAGTACTATACTTCTTTCCTTAATGATGAAAGAGCTGAGATGTTTACTAAGGGAACCATGTCAGTGATCGATCTTTCCTGCATGGAAGAGTTTGAGACTCTCTATGCTGACGTAATGAAGGAGATATTCTACAGTTCCTATGATGCTAAGAAGTTTACAGGATTCCAGAACTATGCTTCAAGTTGTGAGAGCTACGGTTCGGAAGGTAATATGGCAGGTAACTTGATCGATCTTAAGAGTTTCCTTGAACAGTCTTCTAAGCTTCTTACTAATACTGATTCTGATGAGAAGCTCATTAAGCTTATCGAGGATAACGTTAATTACAGAAACGGTTCTTCAAGATATGAGTCATACGGTATTGCGTTCTATTTCCCGAATATCAACTATGTTTCCGGTATCGTAAACATGTTGAGATCTGAAATCGAGCTTTTGGGATACGATTATACTGAAGAGCAGATCGATCAGATCTGCAGACTCTACATCGATATGGCTTTCAGGGGTTATTGCGAGAACATAACTCATATGGATGGTTACTATTGGTACGCAGCATATCTTGATCATAGATTTACTGATTACTTTGATCTGGGTAATGATATCTGGGATCAGGTTAATGCCAATATCGATGAGGAGCATTCCGGAGCTGAGAGAATCGACATTAATGCTCAGAAGATCTCCTATAATGTAACTTTTGATCAGGAAGGCAATGTAAATCTTGATATTACTGAGGGAATGGATAATGTCTTGTCTGTTGAGACAAACCTTGTTTACTTCAGTTATTCAGGATATCAGTTCTATACATTTATGGGTGTAACGGCTCTGGATGTTACTGAGGGTTCGTCGTCTTTCACGTATACATTTGATAATATGTGGATCAGTGCAGATGGTGTTTCCGTTGGTGTATTTATCATCGAGGATACTGATAACTACACAACATATGCAATTCCGGCAGACATCAATGGTGAGTGGTCTTATCTGTTCTTCCAGCTTGATAAGGAGACAGGAGAGTATTCGATACTTTATGCTGTACATGCTTCAACTATGGATGGTGTCGCATCCAATGAGATGTTCTCTTTGGCTGAAGGCGATCAGATTACTCCATATTATTTCGCATTGGTTTATGAGTCACTCAGTAATGATGTTCCGATGGGAGTATACGTAAGACAATTCGGTGATCCTATCATTTATGACGGTACATGCTTCTTCAGTGACGGACAGTTGTTCCATAATGGCTTTGATGACAGAGAGTGTGTCTTGATCAACTTTGTTATTAAAGATGCTTTCGGAAATACATATTGTACTGATTCTGTTGCTATTTATCTCGATCAGGATATGCAGATAGAAGAAGTTCATGCAGCTGCTGATGATGATTTCAAGGATTATGGAGACATCTATTCGTTCTATGGTGAAGACTATAGCGGTTAAGGCAAAACAGTAAATAACGAAAAAGGCTTTCCAAACGGAAAGCCTTTTTTTTGGAGCCAATGGTGGGAATCGAACCCACGGCCTATTCATTACGAGTGAATTGCTCTACCCCTGAGCCACATTGGCGCTTAATTGCTTTAAAAATATACTAATATTATTATTTGATGTCAAGTTTATAATGATATAATTGACTTGTTGGAGGAATTATGTTGAGTCTTTGGAAGAAATCTCGTAAATATATCTCTGTAGCACTGATTTTAGCGATGTCCCTTATGGTTTTCGGATGCAAGAAGAAGGTATCTGACTTTCCTTCTGTGCCTGCTCCTACGACATCTGTGGAGACAGAGATCTCAGAGACAACAGAACCTTCGGTTGTTCCTTCAGTTGATAAGCTTAAAGTTGCACTTCCGTATAAACAGACTACAGTCAATTATCTTGTAAAGCTTTACTATGCAAAGAATAATGGTTATTGGAATGCTGAGGACACGGGTCTTAATGTCGATCTTGAATATCTCGATTCTTTGCCTGCTCAGTTTTCCGTGGAGACTGTTTTTGTTCCTGATGACGGTATCTCTTTGGATACATTGGCGGGTTTTGGAAGTGATCGTCCCGATATCTTTCTTGCCAACGATCTTAACGGAGCAGTTGAACACGGGTACTGTGCCGATCTGAGTTCCTCTTTATCCGAGAATTCTCTCGTAAGTCCTGATAATGTCTATATCGGAACTGTTTTAAGCCTTGTCAAGGACCATAAGCAATTTGGTGTACCGCATTATTGTTCCATACCTTTGATATTCGGCAATGTTGATTATATTCCGGAAGGGGAATCATTGGAGTTCAGATGCTCGGTCGATGATCTCGAAGACTATATCGTTTCCATCAAAGAAAATGCTGATGAAGATACGGTAGTCTTTTCGAGAGGATATCAACTTATCCCGTATATTACATCGTATGAGAATTCCAATGAAATGGTGAATTCCTATCTTTTGGGCGATGAGTATATTTCTGATAAGACAAGGGCTCAATCTGTATTAAACACTGTGGTCGATCTTATCGGAAACTATTACGTTGACGGTGTTTTCAAGAATACTAATGAGGATGGTTCAGATCCCGTATATTCTCGTAATTGTGCTTTGTGGATCGCATCTTCAGCAGAGATCTCGCTTTGGACATCCTATTATCCGAGCAAGCTTTATTTTGTTCAGGTGCCTTCGTTTAAGGCTTCTGATAAATCCGTTCCGTATTTGACTGTTTATCCGCTTTGCGTCAGCAACAATTCGAGTAATATCGATCTTGCTTCTGACTTTGCGACTTTCATATCGCTTGATACGGACGCGCTTCTATTGATCGACCGTTTGGAACACAAAGTCGGATATCTGCCTGTTGTTTCCTCTCCAAGTGTATGGGATACGAAGATAGCTGATGAGTCATTCGGATATATTGCATCCGTTTATGAAAATGAGATGAATGAAGCTGTATATTGTCCGAATGTAACTAATAATGATCTTCGAGATACGGTCGAATTAAAACTGATGGATTGTTATAATGATATTGAAGCAGAGGAATTCAACTTGAGTTTGGCTGAAATATATGAGAATTGACGGGATAACAATTAGAAGACTACACATCAATGATGCTTCTTTACTTAAGGAAGCAGGGGTCTTCTCGGGTTCTCGCACATCGATCGAGAACACTATCCGTAAATTCATCTCCGATACATCTTATCTTGCTTATATGCTCGAAAAAGACGGCGTGTCCCAGGCGTTCGCGCTTCTTTCTCCGTTTGGTCTTTCCAAGGACAGTTACATTCTGGACTTTTACAGAAGCGAGGATTGTCCTTGCAAGGAGGTTCTCGATAAGGTCTTAAATCATGTCCTGATTAAAAAGCAGATCCATAAGGTAAGTCTTGTCATAAGAGTTGATGACAGGGTTCTTGAGGAAGCTGCGATAAGTCTGGGCATGATCCAGGATGCGGTCTTGGTAGAGGAGATCTCATTGGGAAATAATAAGTTCGTTGATGCCGGATTATTCTATATCACATTGTCTGAATTTAGGGGTTATAATGTTGGCTTTGCAGCTTTCCAGCGCGGTGTCGTCTGTGTTTACGGTACCGAGGATCATGTAGACCGCCTGATGGTCTATCATTATGGAGATACGCCGACTGATTATCTTACGGTTAAGGTTGCTTCGAGGCTTGAGTTGCTGGATGAAGGCAATAAGTTTATCCCTAAGAATTCGCCGAACTACTATGATCTGGATAACAGTTTCTTGCCTAAGGAAGTAGCGAAAGCGGTTGATGAACTTTCTGAGTATTTCCGTAAGGATCGAGATGAGTTTGATATCAATATCAGGTTTAATGATTGTACCGATTTCCAGGAATCCGTATGGAATGCATTAAGAAGTGTCCCTTACGGTGCCACAGTAAGTTATGAAGATATCGCACGTAAGATATCGTCGAGCAAAGAGGAAGCCAAAAAGCTCACGAGAGCCGTCGGAGCCGCTTGTGCAGATAATCCGATCCCGATCCTGGTGCCTTGTCACAGGGTCATCGGAAAAGACGGTAAGTTGGTCGGTTATTCATTGGGTCTTGATATTAAAGATTTTTTGTTGCAACATGAGTCAGTATTTATGACGTTACTTTAGGAGGAAACCATGGCAAAACATGAAAAGACGGATGTTGGTCTTTCAACAATATTAAACCCTGTTCCGGTCGTTATGATCTCGAGTGCAGGTAAAGATCCTGAGAAAGAGAGCGAGCGCCCGAACATCGTGACAGTCGCTTGGGCGGGTACCGTAAACTCTGAGCCTCCGATGGTCTCTGTTTCTATTCGAAAAAGCAGACATTCCCACAAGCTTATCTCAGAAACAGGTGAGTTTGTCATAAACCTTGTTAACAAAGCATTAGCTAAGAATTGTGATTACTGCGGAGTAAAGTCAGGCGCTGACGAGGATAAGTTCAAGAGCTGCGGACTTACAGCCGTTAAAGCTGAAGGTCTTGATTATGCTTACTATATCGAGGAAAGTCCGGTTAATATCTTTTGCAAAGTAGTTGAAGTCAAGGAACTCGGATCTCATGATATGTTTATTGCCGAGATCGTCGGAATAAAGGCTGACAAGTACTTGATGGACGAAAACGGCAAGATCTGTCTTGATAAGGCTAAGATGGTCGCTTATAACCACGGCGAGTATTTCCTTTTAGGAGAGAAGATAGGATTCTTCGGTTACTCTGTAGCAAATCCGGAGGTTTTCGAGAAGAGAATGGGATATAAAAAGGAACGCGATAAGTATAAGCGTATCCGTGAACAGGAACCTAAGAAGGGAAAGAAGTACTGATGGAATTTCTGGGAATAAAAAAGACTGATGAAGGCAGATTTATCTGTCGATACGATGTGGAATATAGGACCGCACTCGGTAACATAAAGACATACGAGATGATAAGCAGAAATAAGGAGATGAATTCTCTTGAGGATCTTCGAAAAGTAGGCACTGTGGATGCAGTTATCCTCATCGTTCATTCTCCTGACAACTCCAAGATCCTTCTTAACAAGGAGTTCAGGATGGCTGTCGGTAAGGAAGTTTATAACTTTCCGGCAGGGCTTGTTGATCCGGGTGAGACGATCGAAGTCTCTGCTAAAAGAGAGCTTTGGGAAGAGACCGGATTGAATCTGACATCGGTTCAGGAGATATGGCCTGCGTGTTACAGCGCAGTCGGTGTTACCAATGAAACATCTGCTTGTGTAATAGGCGTTGCAGAGGGTGAATTCAAGCCAAGTACATCTGATGAGGAAGAGATAGAAGCAGGCTGGTTTACCAAGGAGCAGGTTCTCGATCTTCTTAAGACAGAACCATTTGCAGCCAGGACTCAGTCTTATTGTTATCTGTGGGCCAGATCATAATATTATAATTTTATATTATCAATAATATTAAATTTACCTTTTTGACGTGAGATGTTATAATTATCAACGTTTCAAGGGGAAATATTATGGGCAGCAAAAACAGTAAAGAGGGAATTTTTACTCGTTTTAACGAGTATATAAAGCGGGTATCGCGAGTCGGCAGATGGGACAATATCAAGGATTGTGCCGTTTATGTCGCTGTTACTGTTTACTTTGCTACTTTTGCCGCTGACCTTATTTGTTATCTCTTTTTCTGTATCCTGTCCGGTTTTGATCCTCTGCTTTATGTCGGTGATATGAACCGCATACAGGCAGCTTTTCTGTTTGCCATCATTGTTCATTTCATTATCACTTCCACGGTTATTACTGTCGTTCTGGTCAAGTTATATGATTATATAATCATGCAGCCTGTTAAGTCACTTCTCATGCAGATGAAGAATGTTAACAGGGGAGACATGACAGATTATATTCTTTCAGGAAGACTTTCTAAGCCGTTCGTTTCCGTTGGCAGAGAAGAGACCTGGGTTGATATGGTTCAAAGCTATGTAGATACAGCATCTGCAGATAAGTACATTGATGAGCTTACCGGTTGTTTCAACCGTAAATATTTTACTCAGGTTTTGGTCAATTACATGAGGACTCAGTTCCTGGCTAATCCAATAACCGGCGCACCGAAGACATATAATACTGATGTTTTCGCTGTGTTCCTTATTGATATCGACCACTTTAAGCAGGTTAATGATGACTTTGGTCATGCAGCTGGTGATGAAGTATTAAGACAGGTTGGCCGCGTATTAAGAAGCCTTCTTGCTGAAGACGGAGTCGTTATACGTAACGGTGGTGAGGAGTTCCTCATCATTGTATCTGCTAAGTTCCCGTATGATTTTTCACGCACGGCTAAGATGATCAACAATGCGTTCAGGAATAATATCTCGATCCACTCCGATGTTACGGGTGAGACAAGAGTTATCACATGTTCAGTCGGTTTTGTATCATATCCGCTTTATGATTCTGCTGAGGTCCTTTCACTACAAAATCATGTGGATCTTGCCGATCAGGCAATGTATCTTTCCAAGATCGGCGGAAGAAATACTTGGCATGAACTCGTTGCCAATAAGAGACCCCCGAAGAACTTTGACCTTACCAAGTTCTGCAGTGATCCGGATTACGGAGTCATTAAGGGTTATCTTACAGTACGTAAGCCTAACTGAGTGTTTACAACGCAAATCGTTTGTGTTATTATTTGCAAGTTACCGCGCACATAGTATTTGGATCACTCCGACCTTTTACTCTGTCGTTGGTTTATTAAATTATTAACGGAGGAACATTAAAATGGCTGAATTTGACAAGGCTTCGATCATCAAAGAGTATGGTCTTAAAGAGGGCGACACAGGATCCCCGGAAGTACAGATCGCACTTCTCACATACAGGATCAACCACCTCACAGAGCACCTTAAGACTCACAAGGGTGACCACCACTCAAGAAGAGGACTTCTCATGATGGTTGGTAAGAGAAGAGGTCTTTTGGATTATCTTGCAAAGATCGACATTGAGCGTTATCGTGCAGTAATCGCAAAGCTCGGAATCAGAAAGTAAAGAAAAGGCTGTCCAAATGGACAGCTTTTTTGTTATTATATAAGAACCAATTGATTAAGGATGGGATAGATTTTATGAAAAGATTAGCAGTTTTATTGATTGCATTGTCTCTTTTTGCAGTCTCATTTACAGCTTGTGACCGTGAAGATAAGAAGGAAAAAAGGACCAAGCGTACATATGAGGACGAGGAAGACGACGATGACGATTGGGATGATGATGATTGGGATGACGATGATGATGACGACGATCCGGATCCTACGACCAAGAAGCCAGGCGGTTCTACCGATAAGGTAACCATTTATGACGACAGCATGGTCGATGTAGTTCAGAAGTTTGATACTTATTATCCTGACAAGTTCAGTGTACCGTGGGCTGAAGCAAATAACATCAATTTTACTTCCGGTAATATTGAGACGTATTATTCTCAGTTTATCGTTGATCCGTATGATCATGACAGTGAAGTAGCAGGTTCGAAGATCAAGAACAATGTTGCTACGATCTACACCCCGACAGTTAAGGTTACGGATTCTATCTATGAGGGTTATGTAGATTATGAGATTACATACACCGAGATATTCCCGATGTCTGCAACGATGCCTGACGGCGGCAGTTACTCTACGTCCTGGTGTTACCACAACATCGGATTTTTGGATTACTACACGGGCACGAAATATCCTCACATCAATCTCACGGAGAATATCGACAGCTTCCATGTTTACGGTGATGTCGTATGGAAGGGTGAGACCTATAGCGTATCTTACTATGAGTTCAGGTCTGATGAGGTTACCACAAACGATTACTATTCAAACGGTGACGGAACATATACATGGGATCTCGTTTCTCAGATCAATACAACAGTTGTATTGACAGTCCCTAGGGGTTATGACGGAATGCTCATGTATGTTTATGTTGCGGATGACTCTGATCTTGGTTTTGATGAGTTTAGAGAGAACAGCGATGAGACTTTCTATGACGCAGCAGTATTTGGTAAAGATCCTGATGCAGAAGAAGATGAGATCCCTGAGAACTACATCTTCCTCAGTATCTATGATCTCGGTGAGAAGTATAAGTAATCTTCTCTTTTTCGAAAATGACAGGTGATATAGGCAAGCTCGGAGAAGATAAAGTCTGTGAGAAGCTCGAATCAGAGGGCTTTGAGATACTTGTCAGAAATTACAGTGTACATAACGTAGGTGAACTGGATATCGTTGCCCGTAAAGGCAGCGATATCTTTGTTGTTGAGGTAAAAGCCCGATCTTCAAGAAACGCTTCATACGGTTCTCCGGAATCCTTTATTACCAGATCGAAAATGCTGAAGATCAGGAAGACTATAAACAGGCTCGTCGCAGATTATAAGCTCTATGATATGAATATCGTCCTGATGGCCGGATCCGTTCTTCATGACGGCAACGGAAATGTCATAAGCGTGGAACTTATCGAGTTGTAATAATGGAAGTGACATGAAAAGACCGATTCCTCAGTCTTTGTGACATTGGTGAAAAGTATAAATAATAGTTTTTCTCGAAAAAGATGTTTGGGCTTTTTGTCTAATCTGTTGCTTTAATGCCCCAAGAAACACCTTTATTTAACTAAAGTGTAGAAAAAACGAAAAAATATGCATTTTCGTTGATTAGAACTTGCATTATTTATATAATACTTGAAGATTTTTAATATCAAAATGCAATTTTGAAGTGGCGATATCTCAAATTTGGAGGAATAACGTAATGAAGGCTTTCGCAGAAATGTCTAACGAAGAACTGCTCGCTCTCAAGAGTCAGCTTGAGAAAGAGTACAACGAATGCAAACAGCTCGGTCTTAATCTCAACATGATGAGAGGAAACCCTGCTCCTGATCAGCTCTCTTTGAGCAATGACCTTTTCGAGGGACTTGAAGAGAAGACAGGCTTTAAGACTAAGGCAGGAGTTGATGCCCGCAATTACGGACTTCCTACAGGACTTCCTGAGACAAAGGAACTCTTTGCTCAGATCCTCGGTACAAAAGCAGACAACATTTTCATCGGAAATGCATCAAGCCTTAACATGATGTTTGATGCACTCATGAGAGCATGCGCTTTCGGCGAGATCGATTCCGAGAAGCCATGGTTCCAGGTTGAGGGAAGAAAGTGGCTTTGCCCGACTCCGGGTTATGACAGACACTTCAAAGTAACTGAGAAGCTCGGCTTTGAGCTTATTGCCGTTCCTATGACACCAAACGGTCCTGACATGGATATCGTTGAGGAACTCGTTAAGGATCCTAAGGTTCTCGGTATGTGGTCCATTCCTGTGTACAGCAATCCTGACGGAATCGTTTACTCCGAAGAGACATGTAACCGTCTTGCTTCCATGAAGACAGGCGCTAAGGACTTCAGACTCTTCTGGGATAATGCTTATGTTGTCCATCACCTCTATGAGGATGAGTCAACTCACGGTTCGGTTCCTGATATGCTCTCTCTTTGCGAGAAGTACGGCAACGCCAACAGAGTTTATGAGTTCGCTTCAACATCCAAGATCTCCTTTGCAGGTTCAGGTCTTGCTTGTATGGCTGCAAATGCTGACAACATGGCAGCAGCTGTTAAGACTATCGGTATCCAGGCTATCTGCAGCAACAAGGTTAACCAGCTTGCTCATTCCGTAATGTTCCCGGATCTTGATGCTATCAAGGAGCGTATGAAGAAACATGCTGATATCCTTCGTCCTAAGTTTGAGATGACTATCAATGTCTTGAGAAAAGAACTCGGCGATACAGGCATCTGCCACTGGCATGAGCCTAAGGGCGGTTTCTTTGTAAGCGTTTTCGTGCTCCCGGGCACAGCTAAGGCTACAGTTGAGATGTGTAAGGATCTCGGTGTTGCTTTGACACCTGCAGGTGCTACTTATCCATACGGTAAGGATCCTCAGGATTCCAATATCCGTTTTGCACCGAGCTTCCCATCCTTGGAAGATATCGAAAAGGCTGTCCAAGTATTCACTTTGTGTGCTAAACTTGCAGCAGTAAATAAATTATTGGAGGCCTAAAATGAGTAACGATACATACGTAAGTCCGCTTAATTCCAGATATGCCAGCAAAGAGATGCAGTATATCTTTTCTCCTGATAAGAAGTTTAAGACTTGGAGAAGACTTTGGATCGCTCTTGCAGAATCCGAGAAGGAATTAGGCCTCGATATCACAGACGAACAGATCGCTGAACTCAAGGCAAACATGGACAACATCAATTACGATGTTGCAGCAGAAGAAGAGAAGAGACGCCGTCATGACGTAATGGCTCACGTTCATGCTTACG
Source organism: Clostridiales bacterium (assembly GCA_017649645.1). GTDB lineage: Bacteria > Bacillota > Clostridia > Saccharofermentanales > Saccharofermentanaceae > Saccharofermentans. The sequence goes on from JAGCGK010000143.1 coordinate 97,917, forward strand.
GTGTTCAGTGTCCTAATGCTAAGGGAATCATCCACCTCGGAGCTACATCCTGCTACGTTGGCGATAACACAGATATGATCATCATGCGTGAGGCTCTTACTTTGATCAGAAAGCGTCTCGTTGTTTGTATGAGCCTTCTTGCAGATTTTGCAGATGAATATAAGGCACTTCCTACTTTGGGTTTCACACACTTCCAGCCTGCACAGCTCGTAACTGTAGGTAAGAGAGCTACATTGTGGCTTCAGGATCTTATGTTCGACCTCGAAGAGGTAGAGCAGGTTCTTGCTTCCATGAAGCTTCTTGGCTGTAAGGGTACAACAGGAACACAGGCTTCCTTCATGGATCTTTTCAACGGAGATCACAACAAGTGTGTTGAGCTTGATAAGAAGATCGCTAACAAGATGGGATTTGAGACATCTTACTATGTTTCAGGTCAGACATATTCCCGTAAGGTAGACTCCAGAGTTTTGAATGCTCTTGCTTCAATTGCTCAGAGTGCTCATAAGTTCAGTAACGACATCAGACTTCTTCAGCACCTTAAGGAGATCGAAGAGCCATTCGAGAAGACACAGATCGGATCTTCAGCTATGGCTTATAAGAGAAACCCTATGCGTTCCGAGCGTATCGCATCACTTTCCCGTTATGTTATCGCTGATGTTTTAAATCCGGCTATGACTGCTGCAGAACAGTGGTTTGAAAGAACTCTTGATGACTCAGCTAACAAGCGTATCTCTGTACCTGAGGCTTTCCTTGCGGTTGATGCTATCCTTGGTATCTACGCTAACGTAGCATCCGGACTTGTTGTATATCCTAATATGATCAACAAGCACATCATGGATGAACTCCCATTCATGGCTACTGAGAATATCATGATGGAAGCTGTTAAGAAGGGCGGAGACAGACAGGAACTTCACGAGAAGATCCGTGTTTACTCAATGGAGGCAGGTTCTGTAGTTAAGAACGAAGGTAAGCCGAATGACCTTCTTACAAGGATCGTTAATGATCCTGCCTTCGGACTTAAGGAAGAAGATCTTGCGAAGATGCTCGATCCTAAGCTTTACATCGGAAGATGCCCGGAGCAGGTTGAGACATTCCTTAACGAAGCGATCAGACCGATCCTTAAGGATCACGAGGACGATCTTAAAGTATCAGAAGTTGAACTTAACGTATGATATATTTTGATAACAGCGCAACAACTAAGCCGCTAGATGAAGTTGCAAAGCTGGTCTCAGAAGATCTTCAGAATGACGAGCTTTGGGGTAATCCGGGTTCACTTCACGAACTTGGAACTTCAGCTTATAAGGCATATATAAAAGCAAAAGAGGACATAGCTTCCTGCTTCTCGATTCGGGAGCAGGAGCTTGTTTTTACGTCCTGCGCAACAGAAAGTGCCAATACGGCTATTAACGGTTTCCTTAAGAGAAACAAGCGTAACGGCAGGACTATAATCTCTACAAAGACCGAACACAGAGCAACGCTGTCCGTTTTGGAGAAGCTCTCTGATGAGGGTTTTAACGTTATCTATTTGAATGTTGGTCCTGACGGTAAACCTGATCTTGAGCAGCTGGCATCAGTGATTGACGGTGATACTTCGCTTCTATGTTTTACTCACGTAAATAACGAAACGGGAGCTATCCTTCCGTTAAAAGAGATAATCGAGATCAAAAACTCCAAGAACCGTAATACAGCTATCTATATTGATTTCGTTCAGTCTGCAGGAAAACTTAAGATAGATTTGAGGGAACTTGGAATTGAGCTGGCATCATTTTCGGCACATAAGTTCCATGGACTTAAGGGTTCGGGACTTCTTTATATCAAGAACGGTATCCGTATCGATCCGTTCATATTAGGCGGCGGTCAGCAAAACGGAATGCGTTCTGGAACCGAAAGTCTGTATCTTTCCAGAAGTACTGCATTGGCATTGAAGCTTTCCCAGACTGATATTGATGAGCACCTTAAGATTGTATCTGAGATCAATTCATATCTTAGATCAGAGCTTGTCAAAAGAAAGGCAACGATCCTTTCACCTGAAGATGCTCTTCCTTATGTTTTGAACGTTTCTTTTGAGGGATTTGAATCCGAGACTATGCTTCATTGCCTTGAAAGATATAATATATATGTCTCGACGATCTCTGCATGCTCATCGAAAACAAAGAAGATAAGCTATGTTCTTGAGGCTATGGGCGTTGATCGTAAGCTTGCTACTAATGCAGTCAGACTCAGCTTTTCGAGATTTAATACAATGGATGAAGCTAAGATCTTTATCGAGAAGATCGACGAGATATATCAGCTTTTCGCATTAAGATAAGAGGTAACTATGAGTAATAATGTAATCCTTGCCCGTATGGGTGAAGTAACCCTTAAAGGACTTAACAGAGGTAATTTCGAGTCTAAGCTCAAGAATAATCTTAAGTATAGGCTTAAAAACTTCGGTAAGCTCAACATTTATCAGAGCCAGAGCCGTATCTGGATCGAACCGGTTGAAGGTGAGGAGAACCCGTATTTTAAGAATGAAGAGACTGCAACTGAGATCCTTAATGCAGTCGTACAGGTATTCGGTATCGTATCTGCTTCACTTGCCAGAAAGTTTGAAGGCGGTATCGATGAGATACGTCAAAATGCCGTAGAGTATATGAAGGAATATCTTAAGATATATCCCGATCATCATACATTTAAGGTTGAATCCAAACGCGGAAACAAGCATTTCCCAATGACATCTCCTGAGATCTCCAACGAGATCGGCGGATATCTTTTGGAGAACTTTGATTGTCTTAAGGTTGACGTTAATAAGCCTGATTTTATCTTTAATGTCGAAGTACGTGATTTCTGCTATGTTTACGCAGGAAAAGTAATGGGTCACAGAGGTCTTCCTGTAGGAACTGCAGGTAAGGGAATGCTTCTTTTATCAGGCGGTATCGATAGCCCGGTAGCAGGCTACATGATGGCCAGCCGCGGAATGATGCTCGAGGCTGTATATTTTCATTCTTTCCCTTATACCAGCGACAGAGCCAAGGATAAGGTAATTGATCTTGCTAAGATCGTCTCAAGGTTTTCAGGCAGGATGAAGCTTCATGTGGTTAACTTTACTCAGATCCAGCTTGATATGTATAAGAACAGCCGTCAGGATATGCTCACCGTTACTATGAGAAGAGTAATGCTTCAGATAGCTGAGAAGCTTGCTCAGAAAAACGGTTGCGGTTGTCTTATTACTGGCGAGTCATTAGGTCAGGTAGCAAGCCAGACTTTGGAGGCTATCCAGTTTACGAACGAAGTCGTAGATCTTCCTATCTTCAGACCTTTGATCGGTCTTGATAAGGAAGCTACCTGTGAGATCAGCCGTAAGATCGGCGCTTTTGAGACATCGATCCTTCCTTATGAGGACTGCTGTACTGTATTTGTTGCAAAACATCCGAAGACACATCCGAACAGAGACGATATAATCGAAGCAGAACAGAACCTCGATATAGCAAAGATGGTCGAGGACGGCGTAAACGGCATTGAGACAATAATCATATGAAAACAGGTAAACTTACAAATGAACAGCTCCAGGAACTTGTCTTAAACAGACTTCCTAAGATATCTCCGTCAACTCTGGTAGGAGCGAGCATCGGTGCGGACTGCGCATGGCTTAATCTGGGCGATAAGATCCTTGTATCATCGTCAGATCCGATAACAGCCGGCGGTAAGCAGTCGGGTACCTTGGCTATTCATGTTTCCTGTAACGACATCGCTTCATGCGGCATAAGGCCTTCCGGGATCCTTTTTGTTATCATTGCTCCTCCGTCAGCAACTGAAGAAGATATAACTTCGATCGTTGATCAGGCATCCCGCGAGGCAAGTAAGCTTGGCGTCGATATTGTAGGCGGGCATACTGAGGTTAATGATACCGTTAAGGATTTTGTTGTTATTACGACAGCTTTCGGTATTATCGACAAATCCCATCCTGTTCCGATCGGCAAGGCTCAGCCGGGTGACAAGCTAATCCTTACGAAGACCTGCGGAATCGAAGGCAGTTATATTGCTTCTATGGAGCACAAGGATAAGCTCGTCGGTAAAGTAGATGATAGTCTGATCGAAGAAGCTGCATCTTATAATCAGCTTATCTCCGTAGTTTTAGAAGGCGAGATCGCAGGCGGTATCATCAATAATGATTTTCGAAAAGACGAGAGGGGCTTTTATTATTCTGCGGTAAACCTCATGCATGATGTAACCGAAGGCGGTGTTTACGGAGCTTCTTATGAGATGGCTCACTTCTCGGGAATCGGAATAACAATCGATGAATCTATGATCCCTGTAAGCGATGCCACATCCATGATATGCGAGGTCTTAGGCCTTGATCCATATAGGCTCATCTCCTCCGGATCTCTTCTTATGGCTACTTCAGAGGCTGATCGTGTTCTTCGAAAACTCAATGAGAAAGGTATCAGAGCCAGCGTGATCGGCGAGTTTACCGAAGGCGGATTTAAGCTTAAAACAAAGGGCGGAGATGTTATCGATCTCGATCCTCCGGTGGCCGATGAAATTTACAAACTTTGACTTTACCTTTTAATAAATTAAAAGTATTATAGTCTATGCAATAAAAATACGGAGGATTGATTTAATGTACGATCACATTAAGGCAGAAGATCCTGAACTTTATCAGGCAATAATGTTGGAACTTAAAAGACAGAGAGACAAGATTGAATTGATTGCTTCGGAGAATGTTGTTTCTGAGGCTGTTCTTGAGGCAGCAGGTTCTCCACTTACAAATAAATACGCAGAGGGTTATCCGGGAAAGCGTTATTACGGCGGATGCGAATATGTTGATATCGCTGAGCAGCTCGCTATCGACAGAGCTAAGAAGCTCTTTGGTGCTGAGCATGTTAACGTTCAGCCACATTCCGGTGCTCAGGCTAATACAGCAGTATACTTTGCTATTTTGGAACCGGGCGATACTATCCTTGGTATGGATCTCGCACACGGCGGTCACCTTACACATGGTATGAAGCTCAACGTTTCCGGTAGAACATATCATTCCGAATTCTATCAGGTAGATGAGAAGACAAGCCTTATCGATTATGAGGCTGTTAGAGCAAAGGCTCTCGAGTGCAAGCCTAAGGTAATCGTTGCCGGTGCTTCTGCATATCCTCGTATCATCGACTTTAAGAAGTTCCGTGAGATCGCTGACGAAGTTGGCGCATATCTCTTCGTAGATATGGCTCACATTGCAGGTCTTGTTGCTGCAGGACTTCACCCGAATCCGGTACCATATGCTGATTTTGTTACAACAACAACTCATAAGACACTCCGCGGACCACGTGGCGGTATCATCATGTGCAAAGAGGAATATGCTAAGAAGATCGATTCTGCAGTATTCCCGGGTCAGCAGGGTGGTCCTTTGATGCACATCATTGCAGCAAAGGCAGTTGCTTTTAAGGAAGCTCTCTCTGATGAGTTCAGAGATTATGCTAATAACATCATCAAGAATGCTAAGGCAATGTCCGAGGCTCTTCTTGCCAGAGGCGTTAACCTCGTATCCGGCGGTACAGATAACCACCTGATGCTCATCGACCTTCGCGGAACAGGCATCACAGGTAAGGAACTCCAGCTCCGTCTTGATGATTGCAACATCACAGCTAACAAGAACGCTATCCCGTTCGATCCTGAGAAGCCATTTGTTACTTCCGGTGTTCGTATCGGTACAGCTGCTTGTACAGCTCGTGGCATGAAGGAAGAGGATATGGTTGAGATCGCTGATCTTATCTCCCTTTGCATTTTCGATTATGAGAATAAGAAGGATGAGGTCATTGCTCGTGTAGCTAAGATCACAGAGAAGTATCCTTTGTATCCTGATATTGTTTGATCAATATAGATCCTAACGACAGACCGTCATTATTGGCGGTCTGTTTTTTATAGTCGGAATAATGGAAAATACGAACATATGTGCTATAATCGTTTTATTACGATATTGAGGTGTGATAATGGCTGACAGATTGGAACCTTTGGCTTACAGAATGTGTCCGAGAAATCTGGATGAGTACGTAGGTCAGGAACATATAATCGGAAAAGGGAAGATGCTTCGAAGGATGATCGAATCCGATAATCTTTCCTCTATTATCCTTTTTGGCCCTCCGGGTGTAGGTAAGACTGCACTTGCGAGGCTCATTGCCAATTCCACTTCTTCAAATTTCAAGAAGATCAATGCAGTTACTGCAGGTGTTTCTGATATTAAGGCGATTACGGCAGATGCTACCAATCCGTTTATGACGGATAATAAGAGAACCGTATTGTTTATCGATGAGATCCATCGTTTCAATAAGCTTCAGCAGGATGCCTTGCTGCCGTTCGTTGAAGACGGAACTGTTATCTTGATCGGTGCAACTACTGAAAATCCGTTCTTTGAAGTCAACAAGGCTTTGATCTCAAGATCAACTGTCCTTCAGCTTAAACCTTTGACGACTGAGAATATCAAGACAGTTCTTAGAAATGCCATCAATGACAAAGAACGCGGCTATGGAAATATCGATGTCAGTATAGATGATAAGACGTTGGAGATCATGGCTGAGATGAGTTCCGGAGATGCCAGGAACTCATTGAAAGCATTGGAGTTGGCTGTCAGTACGACTCCTCCGAATAGCGAAGGTGTCATTGTTATCGATCCTGATGTTATTTCTGACTGTATGCAGAAGAAATCGCAGGTTTTCGATAAGGATGGTGAGGATCATTATGACAATATCTCGGCTATGATAAAGTCGATGAGAGGTTCTGATCCTGATGCGACTATCATCTATCTTGCAAAGGCCTTGGCAGCAGGAGAAGATATAGAGTTCCTTGCCCGAAGGATCCTTATCTGTTCTTCTGAGGATGTCGGACTTGCTAATCCTAATGCGCTTTTGGTCGCCCAGGCAGCTTATGACGCTGTTCGTGTATTGGGAATGCCTGAAGCAAGGATACTTTTGGCTGAGGCTGCAGTACTTGTAGCATCTTCACCGAAGTCCAATTCGACTTATCTTGCGATCGACAAGGCTTTGGCAGATGTCGAGAAGATCGATACTGGAACGGTTCCGTATCATATCAGGAATGCTCCTGCAAGCGGAATGAAGGATCTCGGTTATGCAGTCGGATATAAATATCCACATGACTTCCCGGGCCATATAGTTAAGCAGCAGTATATGCCTGATGCGATCAAGGATAATGTGTATTATGAACCGACGGAGATCGGATATGAAAAGAAAATCAGTGAATACCTCAGATGGGTTGATGAGAATACAAAATGATTGTTAATAGCGGAAAAGTTGCCTGTAAGGCTACAAATAGAAGATATTTCAAAGTATTGGTATCGGTTATATTGATGTGCACTGTTTTGATGTGCTCATGTAATCGTGATGTGCCTGACGATAAGGTTACGCCGGATAACTTGAATAATTCTGCCCAGAACGTGTGTCGAGGCTTTTTTCAATCGATATACGAAGATGATATGGAACTGTTTAAAAAGTGCTTTAACGATCACTATTTTGACGGAAACGAAGAAGAAGTCTTTAAGGGATACAAAGACAGTTCTGTTTCAGGTATGACTTTTGTCGGTACCAAGCATATAGCTACCAGACCTTGTGATGAGAATAATGATCTGAATTATGACACGGTAAAGGGAAATATCGCTTTCTTCCATAATATAGCTGAGGATGAAATTAAAGATATTCAATTAGTCAGCGTAAAGCTGTTTTTTGAAGATCAGGGAACACCTAAGACTATAGAGGTTTATTCGATTATTTATCTTGCTGAACAATCCTGGTATTTCTTTTCTGTTGTGGACGTTACTGCAAAAAACGCAAAATGACATAAAAAGTTCATATTTTCTGAAACTTATAGTATAATTAAGTGTTAGATAATAAGGAGAACAGAGAATATGGCCAATAAAAAGAAAACAGATGCAAAAGATCTTTTTGCAGAGTATCCAAACTTATATAAGACATCCAGTAATGATGAGATCGATGCATGCATGAGTTTTGCTGAAGATTATAAGGCATTTCTGGATATTTCTAAGACAGAACGCGAATTTGTTAAGAATGCTATCGATGCTTGCGAGAGTGTCGGATTTGTAGATATAGAGACTAAAAAATCTCTTAAGCCGGGTGATAAAGTATATTCTTCCATCAGAGGTAAGGGCATAGTAATGGCCGTTATCGGTAAGAAGAATGAAGGATTCAACATCCTTGGAGCTCATATTGATTCACCTAGGCTTGACCTTAAACCTAATCCTATCTATGAAGAAGATGAGACAACATACTTCAAGACTCACTATTATGGCGGGATCAAGAAGTATCAGTGGACTACTATTCCTCTGGCTATTCACGGATGCGTATTTACCAAGGACGGAAAAGCTCATGAGATCGTAGTTGGTGAAAAGGACGATGACCCGATATTCTACATTACAGACCTTCTTCCTCATTTGGCTAATGAGCAGATGAAGAAGAGTCCAAGTGATTTTATCTCCGGTGAGGATCTTAATGTAGTTATCGGCGGTATTCCTTACAAGGATTCTAAGAAAGAGGATAAGAAGCCTTTTAAAGCTAATATCCTTAAGCTTCTTAATGACAATTACGGTATCACCGAAAAGGACTTTGTCTCAGGCGAGATCGAGATCGTTCCTGCTGTTAAAGCTCGTGACGTAGGATTTGATCGTGCTTATATTGCTGCTTATGGTCATGATGATAAGGTTTGTGCTTATCCGGCACTTATGGCTCTTCTTGAGCAGGAAAGACCAAGCAAGACCTGTGTGACCATGCTTACTGATAAAGAGGAGATCGGTTCATATTCAAATTCCGGTGCCCAGTCTGTTCTTTATGAGAATTTCCTGATGGAAGTTTTCGCTAAGCAGACAGGTAAAGCATTTGATCTTCTTGCTTATCGTAAATTCATTGCTAACTCAAAGATGCTTTCCACAGACGTTTCAAATGCATTTGATCCTAAGTATGCCAGTGTTTCTGAGAGAAACAATACGGCCTATCTATCTCATGGAATCAAGATCGAGAAATATGTCGGAGCCAGAGGAAAGTCCGGAACTAATGAAGCAAACGGTGATTTTGTTGCTGACATCATCAGGATATTCGAAGAAAATTCCGTAAGTTGGCAGACAGGCGAACTCGGTAAGGTCGATGCAGGCGGTGGCGGAACCATTTCTGCTTATATGGCTAAGCACGGAATGGAAGTTTTGGACTGTGGTGTTCCTGTATGGTCGATGCATGCTCCTTATGAGCTTATCTCCAAGATCGATCTGTACAGCACTTATCTAGCTTATAAATCATTCATAGAAAATATTTAAAGGATAGAGATTTAATGAATACTTTGATTTCAGTCTTCAGAAAAAGCCCGTTACTCGGAAAGATATGCTTTTACTTTTTGATGTTCTTTCTTGCAGTACAGAATTTACTGTATTTTGACTATACTGCTTATAGAATGATCTTTCCTCTGATAATCACACTTTTCTCGTTATTTACGGGTTTTCATGTCAGTGTGTTCAAAAAGGAGATCACTAAAAAGCATAAGCTGATCGCTTTGGTATTAACAGTTCCATTGCTTTATATCTTTTTCTTCTTCTTTACGGGTACGAGAAATCCGGTATTCCTTTATAGAGAGCGAGTCAAGAGTCCGCTTTCCATTGTAGTTTTTATATTTGCAATGTTGTGTGATCTTGTATTGGCGTATTGGCTCGGTCTTATCTTGTCATTTGCAGTTTGTGAGAAGTTCAAGAAGAGGATCATCAGGCTGGCTTTGTTATTCGCTGCTCTTGGATTCATGCTCATCATGTATCTTCCGATGGATTCTTATGTTGCTAATATCCAGAACTTCGGATTTACAATGCATAATTTCTTCTATTACTACATTTTCTTCTACATCAGTCTGGTTATAATCTTGCCTTTGACTTTTGCAAGACTGAAGGATAAGCATTTTGATCTTATGTATAAGATCCTATTTGCTACTACTATCGGATCATTTATTCAGTATATGTTCATGAATAAGCACTTACCGTATCTTGGTCTTACAGGCGAGAAGATGGTATGGAATATTCCGGTCCTTCTTCTGAATACTGTAATTTGGGTAGCTATTTTCGTAGCTGTTTTCATGGCTCCGAAGTTCTTGAAGGATAAATATGAGAAGGTCGGAAATGCCGCATCTCTTATCATCCTCAGCTATCACTTGATATCTTTGATCCTTGTTATGGTATTTGCTCCTGCTGATGTATATTCATCCAAGATCTTGGCTTACTTTGATCCATCCGATCAATTCCTTCTTTCGAAAAACAACAATGTAATAGTATTTGTATTTGATGCCTACGATAATAAGGATATGCAGGATCTTTATATGGCAGATAATCATAGGTTTGACAGACTAAAGGACTTTACTTTCTATACTAATACTACAAGTACATTTGATTCAACTATAACTTCCATCAACAGTTTCTGTGGAGGATGTGATTATGATAAAACGTACACGTTGGATGAATGGCTTGATTCTGGTTGGAATAGCGAAAACACAACAAGTTTTTATAACGCAATGCATTCTGCAGGTTATAAATGTAATGCTTATAATTTTGATATTCCGATCATCGAATATACAGAAGGCAAATTTGATAATGTCGTAAAATATGACGAACCTCAAGAGAGAAGAGTATTCTTTTTCGACCTGAATAAGTTCTATGATGATTTCCAGGAACTTGCATTGTATCGTGCTATGCCATATCTGGTTAAGAACCTAGTTTCTCTTGCTATTGACAGAGATGCCTTCAATTTCTACGTTACATATTATGATAATGATCAGAGTTGTTATTACAACGATGAGTATATCGAGAATCAGAATTATTCCACAGTGGATGACAACATATTCATGTATAACCATCTGTTTGGTGTTCATGAACCTTGTGATTATGAACTTGAGAAAGATGCATGTTTTGTAATTATGTATCGTTTGTTGGAGAATCTGGAGAGCATGGGATTATACGACAGCAGCACGATAATCTTTATGTCAGACCATGGTTCTCATCGTAATGATGCCGAATCAGTAGGTGCTTCTCCGATATTTATGATAAAAGAAGCAAATGTTACTCACGATTCTATCGTATTTAATGATGCTCCTATCTGCTTGAGCGACTTTATCGGAACTGTTGCAGTAAATGCCGGACTTGATAATCCGGAGCAGTATGGAAGCTCGATTTACGATTATGCAGAAGGTGACTACAGAGAGCGTGTCGTATATGAGAGATTGTTCGATTCTTCATTGCCGACAGTATATGCGACGGGTCATTTGTCTTATATGATCAGATATAATGCCTTCACGAAATATGTAATTTGCGGAAAAGCATCTGATCTTAACGGCATCAATCCTTTTGAGTCACCGACTAATGATAAAGTTATAGATATTGAAATATTCCCTATGAAGGAGTATTTTGGTTAATATGTTTATGTTTGGAGGTTTTTAAATGTTTAGCGTTTCTTTGTATATAGATCCTGCTACTACTAGCTATATTATTCAGATCTCAGCTGCTGTAATTGTAGCATTGGGAGCGTTTATTGGAATTTTTTGGAATAAGCTTAAGAGATTGTTCAAGAAAAAGGGAAAAGATGATGAAGTAAAGGTAGACGAACAGTTTAAGGCCGGTGATAATGACGAAGATGTTGTTATTACAGCTGATGACCTCTTGGACAAATAATTCTTAGGACGGAAGATAGATTTGCAAATAACTAAAGAGAAAGCTTTGAAGCTTATAAGAAAGTACAGTTTTCTTATACTTGATTTTTTGTTGCTCGTTTTTATATTTCAGATTTCATATGCTCTTCATAAGTCAGTTTCTTTTATTCTTATGTTGATCCTTTTTGAAATCGTCTCTAAAACGGGGCTTTCAACGCGAATAGTCGACAGGTTTAATCCGCCATTGTTCTTTGTATCAATGTGCTTTGCGACTTTCCCGTTGTATTTGTTCTACAACTATTTTTTCAAAGATTTACCGGATTTCATAACAAGATTTGCTGCGCCGATCTTGTTGTTGGATTGTATTTTCTTTGCCATATTGATATTTTTCCCGCTCTCGTTTGTCATTAAAGACTCAAAGGGAGTTGCCAAAAAGTATTTCAAGTCTCTTGTCGGTACATTGGCATTGTCTTTCATGGTAAATATCTATCTGCCTCTTGATTCTTTTATCGGAAATATCGATAATTTCGAATTCCCGATCCAGAGATTCATCGGATGGCAGCTTTTGTTTTGTGTTGTAGTTGCTTGTTTTGCAGCAACATTGCTTTTCTTGATACCTGACAAGATCTATACATTTGTATATGCTGCTTTACTCGGAATAGGTATAGCTGCTTATGTTCAATACAATTTCCTTAACAGCGAACTTACTTTGCTTGGAGTATCTAATGATGCTTTAAGCGTTTCAGTTAAGACAAAGGTTATCAATATAATAATCTGGCTGGCTATAATCCTTGCTTGTGAAGCTTTAGCTGTTTTACTTAAGAAAGTTCAGAAGAAGGAAGATAAAAAGAACTATTTTACTATCGGATTTATCCTTTACTTTGCGCTTCATCTTGTATCCAGCGTTTTGCTGATTGCTTTTGCTCCTCAGCAGATATATGGAGTAACTTCCGAGTATTTTGTTGATTCAACGGATTGTTATACGGTATCCAAGCATAATAACGTTATCGTCATTGTTTTTGACTGTTTTGATAATTCATATGTTCAACCTTACTATGAAGAGAATCCTGCTGCATTTGACGGACTTAAGGATTTTACTCTTTATACTGACACCTGCAGTGTCTATGATTCTACGGTTACTTCTATGTCTCAGATGTTCGGCGGTGCCGAATTCGATAATACTCTTGGTAAGTATGATTGGTTTGAAGCTTCATGGAACAGTGAAAAGACATTGAAGTTCTATGAGCTCTTACATCAGAACAACTATGAGTGTAACGGTTTTAACTTTGAGATGCCTGAAAAGCAGTATATTTACGGTAAGTTTGACAATGTTCATAAGAATGAAAAACCTGAACTTCTGGAACTTGACTGGTTTGAATATGAGAGATTCCAGAGAGATTTCGGTAAACTTGCTCTTTTCCGTTGTTTGCCTTATTGTTTCAAGGAATTCATCGAGTTTGACGGACTTTCATTCAGAGAGATCGCAACATATAAGTTAGGCTCCGATTCTTATTATATGAATTCAGATTACCTTGCACATTTGGATCTGCATTTTGCTGATGATGACAAGAATTATCTCATGATCAATCATATCAACGGTACTCATAAGCCTTGTACTTTGGAAGAAGGTATCGTCAGTTCCTTTGATATCATGAATAAGATCGTTCAGCAGCTGAAAGATCTTGGTGTTTATGATTCTTCTACGATCATATTCACTTCTGATCACGGCTATCATAATGAGGAAGCCGAATTTGATTGGGGTGCAACACCACTGTTTATGATCAAGGCTCCTAATGATCAGCATGACAGCATCGTATTTACGAAAACTCCTGAATACCATGAGGATATTATGGGAACGATCGCTTATCTGACGGGAATCGATCAGTATGTTGAACCGGGATTTTTCGGTAATACTATTTATGATTTTGATGAAAACTCCGTAAGAACCAGGATCTTCTATGACAGGATCTATGATGAGGGACTTCCTGCAATTTACAGTACGGGTCGATTGAATTATACGACTATCTATAATGCATACTGTAAATATGAGTTCACCGGTCCGTCTGATATCCTTTACGGTAAGGCACCGGGCAGTGAGGGAACTGAATCTCTGCCTATGACGGAGTATTTCGGATAATCAGATATCTTCCGGAGTAAAATCAGATAACGGATTACTTTCGACGGCCTTGTGTAAGAGGTCGTCGTCTACGTGTGTGTAAATCTGAGTAGTCGATACACTGGCATGTCCCAGGATCGTCTGAAGGCTTCTGAGATCCACGTGACCATATTTATACATAAGTGTAGCAGCTGTGTGTCTGAGCTTATGTACCGAATATGTGTTAGGATCAAGGCCGCTTTGGATGATAAGATTCTTGATCGTTATCTGTATCATGTCTTCAGATAATCTCAATCCTTTTCGAGAAACAAAAAGAGCATTTTTAGCTTCAGGCTTGATGTTATATTTGTTCCTTACTTTGAGCCATTCTTCTATGGCTTCAATACAGGACTTGTTAAGGTAGATCGTTCTTTCTTTGTTTCCTTTACCGATTACAGTCAGTATGTCTCCGTGTATATCATTTAGATTGATGCCTCTAAGCTCAGCAAGACGCATTCCGCAGTTTAAAAAGAGGATAACGATACAGTAATCTCTCTCGTTTGACTCCGTAGGCGCGTTATAAGCGGCATTGATGAGAGCCTGGCTTTCTTCCAAAGTAAGATACTTAGGAGATCTCTTGTTCTTCTTCGGGTTTTCGAGTTCCAGGGTAGGATTATTCTCGAAAAGGTGCTTTTTAACGCAGCAATACTTATAAAAGCTTCTTAAAGAAGATATCTTTCTCGATCTTGAAGCAGCGTTTAATCCCTGATCTCTGCTGAGCCAGATAAGATAGGCGAAGATGTCATTTGTCTTGATGCCGGATATGAATTTAACATCGATATCCGATATGTCGATCCCCTGAAAATCCGTGTCCTTGGAAACGAGTTTTCTGTCTATCTTCATATACCTGAAAAAGATCACGATGTCACCCTTGTAGTTCTTTACCGTAAGGTCTGAACGGTTCAAAACTGCAAGCATATAATTCTCATATTCTTCTAGTACAGGGAATGAATTAATCATGATCCTCTCCGCTTTGGTAATTCTGTCTACATTTTAACATAATCCATTGTTAATCTTATCGAAAATAGTTATTGAATAAGTATTTTCGTTATGTTAATATACCTCCGTACAAAGACAGTTGTCCACCACAGGCGGACTGGAAAGAAGGAAAAAATGGAAAAGAAATTAAGAGCAGGCGTTATCGGTGCAACGGGTTATGTAGGTCAAAGATTCATTTCTTTGCTTGCTGATCACCCTTGGTTTGAGTGTGTTGCAGTATGTGCATCCCCAAGATCTGCCGGTAAGACATACGAAGAGGCAGTAGAGGGTCGTTGGAAGATTGACGTTGAAATGCCTGAATATGTGAAGAAGCTTGTTGTATATAGTACTGATGATCTTGAGAAATTCTGCGAGCAGGTTGATTTCTGCTTCTGTGCAGTTGATATGAAGAAGGATGAGATCAGAGCTCTCGAAGAGAGAATAGCTAAGACTGAGACTCCTGTTGTTTCTAATAACTCAGCTCACAGATGGACAGAGGATGTTCCTATGATCATTCCTGAGATCAATGCTGATCATGCTCAGATCATCGAAGCTCAGAAGAAGAGACTTGGCACAAAGAACGGCTTTATCGCTGTTAAGCCTAACTGCTCGATCCAGAGCTATGTTCCGGCTCTTACACCACTTCTCGGTTTTGGTATTAAGCAGATCTCTGTTTGTACTTATCAGGCTATATCAGGTGCAGGTAAGACTTTTAAGGATTGGCCTGAGATGGTAGGTAACATGATCCCATACATTGGCGGTGAGGAAGAGAAGTCCGAGAAAGAGCCGTTGAAGGTTTGGGGTAAGGTTGCAGGTGATCATATCGAGATCGCTTCACAGCCTGTTATCTCTGCACAGTGCTACAGAGTAGCTGTTCAGGAAGGTCATACGGCTGCTGTTTCCGTATCTTTCGATAAGAAGCCGAGCATCGATGAGATGAAGAAGGCTTGGGCAGAGTTTGAAGGTGAGGCTCAGAAGCTTGATCTCCCATCTGCTCCTAAGAAGTTCCTTCAGTACATTGATGAGGACAATCGTCCACAGCCTAAGCTTGATGCAATGTATGAGAACGGTATGGGCGTATCTATCGGAAGACTTCGTGAAGACAATATTTTTGATTATAAGTTTACCTGTCTTTCACACAATACTCTGAGAGGTGCTGCAGGCGGCGGTGTTCTTTCCGCTGAACTTCTCACGGCTAAGGGTTATATCAAAGCTAAGTAATTTACGTGATTTATTCAAAGAGACTGTTTCCTTATGTGAAGCAGTCTCTTTTTTTGGCTTGACATTCAGCCGTCTATTAAGATAATAAATATGGCGAGGTGAAATAATGGGACATATATTATCTTTCTTTTCGATGATTAATGACGGATTGATCTTTGGTTTGGGCCAGATCATGCGTCTTTGCTACTTTATCTGCAATAACTACGGTTTGAGCATTATCTTGTTTACTCTTATCACTAAGGTAATTCTTTTGCCGCTTGCGATCATTGTTCAGATCAATTCCATCAAGATGGTTAATCTTATGCCTGAACAGAACGCATTGAAGATCAAGTATATCGACGATAAAGATAAATTCACCGACGCTCAGCTCGAACTTTATAAGAAGCACAAGTATAATCCGATCATCGGTGTTATACCTCTTTTGATCCAGGTTCCTTTGGTATTGGGTCTTGTAGGTGTTATCTATAGACCATTGTCCTATGTATTGAGTTTTAACAGTTCAACTGTTGAATCTCTTAAGACCTGGCTCATCACTACTATGAACGGTGCAGAGCTCACAAGCAGATTCCAGCTTGATATCATCAGCAAGATCAAAGACGGTATCGTTCCTACAGATGCTTCGCTTCTTGAATCAGTTACCAAGATCACTAATTTCGATACACATTTCCTTGGTATCGATCTGAGTGCTACTCCTAGTTTCCATGGTAATTACATTCTCTTGCTCATTCCTATCCTTTCCGGACTGAGTGCCTGGTTCCTCTGCGAGATGCAGAACAGGATCAATGTATTGCAGCTTACTCAGGAAAAGCCTTATATGATCGCTACAACTGTTTTCATGGTTGCATTCTCTACATATTTCGCTTTCCTTGTTCCTACAGGTGTTGGTCTTTATTGGATATTCGGTAACCTTTTTGCCGTTCCTTCTATGATCCTTGTTAATCTTATTATTCCGCCAAAGAAGCATATAGATTACGAGTATTTCGAGAAGATGAAGGCGGAGAAGGCCAAAAAAGAGAAGATCCGTAAGGAACATATGTCTGTCGAGAAGAAAGACTACAAGCGTTTCTTCGAAGTACAGGATATGAAGCTCATGATCTACTCTGAGCAGAACGGTTTCTATAAGTACTATGCCGGAATCATTGATTATATCTGTGAGAATTCTGATCTTGAGATCCATTACGTAACGAGCGATCCTAAGGATAATATCTTTAATGATCCGAGAAAACAGATCAAGTCATACTACATTGCTTCCGATAAGTATCTTATTCCGCTTTTCATGAAGCTTGATTGTAAGATCTGTCTTCTTACGACTCCTGATCTTGAGAAGTATCAGCTCAAGAGATCCAAGGTTAATAAGAATATCGAGTATATCTATTCCGATCATGCTATGGCAAGTATCAACCTTACTTTGCGTAAGGGTGCTTTGAACTACTATGATACTATCTTCTGCTGTGGTCCTGACTATGTTGAAGAGATCAGAGCTATAGAGAAGCTTTATGGAACAAAGAAGAAGAGACTCGTTGAGACAGGTTATCCTTTGATCGATGATATGGTTGCTAAATACGAGGCTTCTGAGCATGTTAAGCATGACAGGCCAATGATCCTTATCGCTCCGTCATGGCAGCCTGATAACATTTTCGAGTCATGTATTGATAATATCCTTAAATATTTGAAGGATACTGAATATGACATTATCTTAAGACCTCATCCACAGCAGGTAAGGCATATGCCTGAACTTTTCGAGGAGCTTCGTAAGAAGTATGAAACAGAGGGAAGCAATATCAAGGTTGATACTGATTTTTCTAAGACTAACCCGGTTATGGAGGCTGATCTTCTTATAACTGACTGGTCCGATATCTGTTGGGAGTATTCATTTACGACCAAGCGTCCTGTTCTTTTCATCAACACTCCAATGAAGGTTATGAACCCTGATTATGAGAAGATCGATATCGTTCCTAAGAACATCAAGCTTCGTAATGTAATCGGTAAGAGTGTCGATCCGGATAAGGCTGAGGAAGTTAAGCCTGCTATTGATTACTTGTTGGAGCATGCAGGGGAGTACAATAAGACTATTGATGATACGTTCCACGAGTATATCTTTAACATCGGAAAGAGTAAAATCCTTTGCGGTAAGTATATTTTGAAGAGGCTTGGAAAATAAATTCATTCTTTTTCGAAAAATCACTTGACGAGGAACGAAGTTATTTATATACTATACAAGCGTTTGAAAAGCGCCCTAAGTTAGTACAACGTGGGCCTTTAGCTCAGTTGGTTAGAGCAACCGGCTCATAACCGGTCGGTCTTGGGTTCGAGTCCCTGAAGGCCCACCACTTAACTAACTGACTCAAACAAGACGACATGGGAAGATTCCCGAGCGGCCAAAGGGAACAGACTGTAAATCTGTCGTCAGTGACTTCGGTGGTTCGAATCCACCTCTTCCCACCAAACTGTCCTGATTGCTCAGGACAGTTTTTTTATGCATATGTTTCAATAGAATTACTTTTAAGACTATTTGCTTTTATATTATTTCTATTATTGGTATAGTGTTATAAATCGTTTAAGAGGTGCAAGATGAGCATAGTTGATTATTTAGTAGCGTTATTATTCGGTATCGTTGAGGGTATTACCGAATGGCTTCCTGTTAGCTCAACAGGACATATGATCATACTTGATAAGATATGCAAATTGAATGTATCAGAGGATTTCTTCTCTTTGTATCTTGTTGTTATTCAGTTGGGTGCCATCTTGGCCGTTGTTGTTCTTTTCTGGAATGATCTTTGGCCTTTCGGAAAGAAGAATAATACAAAACCTCTTACCAGAGGCGGACTTTTGTCTTATGTCGATGTAAATAAGTTCCAGATGTGGTTCAAGATCGTTATTGCTTGTATTCCTGCAGGTATTGTCGGAATATTCTTTGATGATATCTTGGACGTGCTTTTGTATAACTATATTGTTGTTGCTATTGCTTTGATCGTTTTCGGTATCCTTTTTATAGTTACTGAGACTGTTATGAAGAATAAAGAACCAAGATGTAAGGATATAAATGATCTTTCATATATGGATGCTTTGCTTATCGGATTTTTCCAGCTTATAGCAGCTATTTTCCCGGGTACATCAAGATCCGGATCTACTATTGTCGGTTCATTGATGATCGGAATAAGCAGGGAAGTGGCAGCAAAATTTACGTTCTTCCTTGCTGTTCCTGTTATGCTTGGTGCCAGCCTTTTGAAGATTGTTAAGTATGACGGTACGATTACCAATCAGGAGTTTATTGTACTTGCTATCGGAATGGTATCTGCTTTTATTATTTCATTGTTCATCTTGAAATTCATTATCGGCTATGTCAGGAAACATGATTTTAAGGTTTTCGGCTGGTACAGGATCGTACTCGGAATCCTTGTTATCATTGCATTTAAGTTTATCTTGAAATAACGCTGTTGTTGTTAAAACCAAATTGATAATCTATAATACCTATTGTATTTTCGTTAAACAATAGGATGATGATATGATCGATTTAAGCTTGATTAATAAACACAGAAAATTCCTGATGGGCCTGGCTGCCTTTTGGATCGTTGTCTACCATTCCAGCTTTTTTGATTTCAGAGATATCGAGTTTTTAAGCGTAACTCATATCGGTGATCTTCTGGAGATCTTGAAGCGCTTAGGTAATGCTGCAGTAGAAGTTTTTCTGTTCCTGTCCGGAATCGGACTTTATTATTCCATGACCAAAGACTCGAAGCTGACTTCGTTTTACAAGAAGAGATTCTTTAGAGTCGTTCCGAGTGCATTTATTATCGTAGTTACTCTTTGCGGATTTTTAAGTACGACTTATTTGCCTGAGTATTTTTCTCAGATTACCTTTGTTGATCTGTTCATCAAATCTGAAGTAGCAGAGGTAGCTTGGTATGTTTCTGCAATCCTTGTGTTCTATCTGTTTTTCCCGCTTATCTATAAAGCGGTTAAGAGATTCGGATTGATTGCTGTTATCGTAATATCATTGGTTTCTATCATCTTTACGTTTGTACTTGGTATTATTGATTACGACTATTTTATGAGAGTCGAAGTATTCTTGACGAGAATACCTGCATTTGTCACCGGTGCTTATCTCGGTAAGATCATAATGAAAGGCGTTAAGATCCCGAGATGGGGCTTTTTGGCTATTATCTTGTTCAATATTGTCTATACATTCCTTTCAGTATTCCTTATCATCCAGATCCAGGAAGACTATGGATTTATCAGACACTATATCAATTTCCCGTTGGCTCTTTCATTCTTGTTTGTATTTGCTTTCCTGAGAGAAGCAGTCGGATCACACATAATCACGAGATTTTTCGAGATGCTCGGAATATTCTCTTTGGAGTATTATCTGATCCACGTAAACATGTATCAGTATTGCCTTAAATTCTTCAATACTGATGAAGAGTCCGGACTTAAATACGCCATTACGATCATCGTGGTATCATTTGTTCTTGCTGTTATCGTAAAGAGCGTTGCCGATAAGATATCTGGTTATCTGAATCCTCCCAAAGTTGAAGAGAAGAAGTGATCTTATAGTTTTATATACAATTGACCATCGGTATATCCGGTGGTTTTCTTTTGCTCGAAAACGTGTACCGATTAAAGCTGTCCCGGAAGGCCAGGATAAAATGTACTGATAATCCCGGTATCCTCAGCCAAAGGCTTGGTTTAGTTATAGACATTATTATAGCTTCATCTCATATTAGCTCATGAATGAGAATAAGAAAAACATTAGGCATAATAAAGGAGCTTACTCAAACAAGTAAGCTCCTGAACTTATTAGTCATTCAATTGACGATCACTTGTTCCAATCGAAGTAACATGATGTGTAACCGTAGTGAGAAGGCTTGCCGTCTGTAGAAACTGTGATAGGAGCCTTAAACTTCTCGCCGGCCTCGATCGTTGCACTTGTAGGTGTACCGATGAAGGTGTTCTTTGTATCAGGAACAGCTTCAAATGTGAAGTAGTCTGATGTTACGTTAGTGATTGTCTTATCAGAATTGAATGTGATCTTAACTGAGTTCACGGAATCCTTAAGCTGTGCATCCTTTGAACCATAGTTCTCGAGAACGAGGTTACAAGTGAAGCCGGAATCGTTGGATGTGAATCCGCTCATGCTTGTATAGAATGTTGTAACAGCACCGCCGCCATTTGAAGGCTTTTTAGTTGTTTCTGTGGTCGTAGCCTCAGTAGTTGTTGCCTCCGTTGTCGTAGCTTCTGTAGTAGTAGCTTCGGTTGTGGTAGCTTCAGTTGTCTCTTCTGTCGTGGTTGCCTCAGTAGTTGTGGCCTCCGTAGTTGTAGCCTCAGTTGTAGTAGCTTCGGTTGTCGTAGCTTCGGTTGTTGTCTCTTCAGTTGTTGTCGTAGCCTCAGTTGTTGTGTCATCTGTAGACTCTGTAGGATCGGACTTAGACTCAGAGATGATAGAAGTTACTGCTGTCTCCTCATCGTCATCATCATCGTGATGTCTGGATGTCTTTGTTGTAGATGTTCCGGAGATACCCTTGAAATAATCTGTGATCTTGGAACCGAACATAAGTCCGATGATAACGACTACAAGGATAAGGAAGAGAACAACAGCGGCGATAATGGATCCGACGCCGAATGATTTCTTCTTTTTAGTCTCAACTGTAGTAACAGGCTGGATGTTTCCTGTCTGACTTGCTGCAGACTTACGCTGCGTAGGCGGGATACGTCTTTCGTTAGTACTTCCGAACGGAGTAGAGTTAGAAGTGCTTTGACGTGGTGGCCTCTTAACAGCAGCTTGAGCAGCTTCCTGTTTTCCTGCACCAGGTCTTACATTATTAGCCTGACGCTTAACAGGAGCTCTTTGCTCAACAGAAGCTGCGTTAGTGGATTTACCGAAAGCATCAACACCGGAAGAAACTTTTCCGTATGTCTGAACACCTTCGAGCTTATCTTTCTGCGGCTTACTCTGTTTTGTAGATGATTTGAATGCTTCAAAAGCTTTCTGATCAGGGGAGAGCTCTTCCTTAGCAGGCTCAGATGCGAAATCTGCAACTGTCGATGCAACTGCAGCAGCTGCTGCTGCCTCGGCAACAGGAGCAGACTCTTCAACTTTGTCCTCAACAGGTGTTTCATTCTTAGGAACAAAAGGCGATACTTCTTCTTTTGGTTCAATATCATCAGAAATATTGTCCTCAACAGGAGAGAAAGGCTTTGGTTCTTCAACAGGAGCATGTCCTGAGAAGGAGCTGGAAGATTTAGTAGACTCAGATGCTGCGAAATCAAGATCTTTTGCAGAGCTTGCCGTTGCTGCTTTAGGAGCAAAGATCGGTTTGTCGATCGGCTCATCGATCTGCTGGTCAAGATCATTGATCTCTTCTTTGACCTCTTCCTTAACTTCCTCAACTTTTTCTTCGATCTTATCTTCTTTAACTTCCGGAGTTGCCGGCTTAGGATCGTCAACTACAGGAGCGTTCAATGGCTTGAATGCAGAAATGGATGAATCGAAATCAAAGTCAGCGAGATCGTCTTCATAATCCATTCCGTCAAATGAATTATCATACTTGAGCTTATCAGATACTGAATTTATAGGATCATTGTTCTTGAACGAAACAACAAATGAAGAATCGATAGTATCGTTAGCTTTGATGTCATCTTCGCTGAAACTGGTATCAAACAATGAATCATGTGAGGATGTCTGATTGGTACCGTTTAGCGGTGAAGCAAAAAGGGAATCGGGATTTCCCTCAGCTGCGGGAGAATCATCAAGATTACTGTTGGCATTATCAGCTCCGAATAATTTACTGTCGTTAGATTTGTTTTCTTTATCGTCAGAATTGTAGAGCATAAAATGTTCACCTTCCTATTTTTATTAAAATAAATATAATTCAAATCATAAATGTTTTCAACTTTTAACGTTTCACTTACGTTAAAATGTCAAGGCAAATGTATTATTTTTGCCTTTTTCAAAAAGTGTTTGACATACCTCGGTCATAATGTTATTATCTTTAAGCGCTTGGAAATGCTCGTGTGGCGGAACAGGCAGACGCAACGGACTTAAAATCCGTCGGAGTAAAATCCGTACCGGTTCAAGTCCGGTCACGAGCACCAAATTCAAGTCAAATCCAACATCGCGGAGTGGAGCAGTTGGTAGCTTGCCGGGCTCATAACCCGGAGGTCGTGAGGTTCGAGTCCCGCCTCCGCAACCATTTGAAGTTGTCTCTTGTGAGGCAACTTTTTTTGTGCATTTTTGCCTTATAAATTTTCCTTTCGAAAATTCTTCTTATGCTATAATCGTGGCGTTATGTATTACTTATATATAGTTTTATATTTTGTTTTGAATATTTATCCTGCTTTCAGGACATATCAATGGCTTCATCTTTATGTTGATTCATTGAGTGCCATAGCATTCGGTATCATATTTGCACTTTTCCCGATAGCTTCCGTTGTTACTTTTTACAGTCACAAAGTACCGATCCGCGTCAAAAAAGTCATTGACTGGGTAGGCGGTATCTTCATGCTGGTATTCCTGTTCAGTTTTGTCTTCTGGCTTTTTTACGACCTTGGAAGGCTTATATTCAAACTGAATGCTCTCGATCCATTGCTTTTCGAAAAATACGGAGGGTTTGCCGTAATATTATTATCTGCAGCGATCATAATCTTTGGATATATCAACTATACAAAACTTCATGTAACGAACTACAAGGTAAACTTCAACCGTAAGATCGATGGCGGCCTTAGAGCTGTTCTTATTTCAGATGTTCATCTTGGAGCGGTTAATTCCGAGATAAGATTTAAGGATACCGTATCTCTCATAAATAAGCAGAATGCCGATATAGTCTTTATTTCAGGCGATCTGTTCAATAATAATTTCTATGCGATAATCGATCCGGATGAAGTCAGAAATCAGATCAACTCTATCAAAGCCAAATACGGTGTATTTTATTGTTTGGGAAATCATGATGCAGGTAAGACCTATCCTGAAATGGAGAAGTTCATCGAAAGTTGTAATGTAACTTTCCTCAAAGATGAATTCGTTGACGTAGACGGCAGATTCAGTGTTCTTGGAAGAATAGATCCGATGCCTATGGGTGGGTTCGGAGATAATGTCCGCTGTGATCTGAAAGATATCGAATCTAAGCACGATAATGATCTTCCGGTCATTGTTCTTGAGCATAATCCCGGAACAATAGGCGAATATGACGGTGATTACGAGCTGATCTTGTGTGGCCACACCCATCACGGTCAGATGTTTCCTGCAAATCTTGTAACAAAGATGCTCTTTAAGGTTGATTACGGCTATTATCGTGAATCGCCTGAAAAGCCTTCTGTAATCGTATCTTCAGGCTCTGGAATCTGGGCGATGCCTTTCAGGATGGCCAGCAAATGTGAGATCGTAACTATAGATATAGATAAAAACTGAATTTTTTTCCTTAAAAGACTTTACATTCTGCGATATTGATGTATTATATGAACAGAAGAACATATGAACAATTATTCATATGAAAGGAGACGCCAATGTCAAACAAATGCTCACATGAACATGCAAAAGAGATGTTGAATAATCTCGATGGTATTCCAAATGACGTTCTCTTGTGTGATGTTTCCGATCTTTTCAAGGTTTTCGGAGACACGACAAGGATGAAGATCCTGTTTGTGCTTTATAAGTCTGAGATGAGCGTGAATGCTATTTCCGATATGCTCGGAATGCAGCAATCCGCTATATCACATCAACTTAAGATCCTTAAGGATAATAATCTCGTCAGCAGCAGGAGAGAGGGTAAGACAATGATATATGCTCTTTCTGATGATCATGTATATCAGATACTGGCGCAAGGATTCGAACATATAATGGAGGAACACTGATATGAAGAAGTCGTTTAAGCTTGAAGAACTTGATTGCGCACATTGCGCACAGAAAATGGAAGATGCCATCGCTAAGATTGATGGTGTTAACAAAGTAAATATTAATTTTATGGCTCAGAAGATGATCCTTGATGCTGATGAAGACAGATTTGAAGATATTCTTAAGTTTGCTGAAGCTAAGATCAAGGAAGTTGAACCGGATTGCAGGTTATTAAGATAATATGACGAAGAAACAGAAGAAAATACTGATAAGAATAATAATTTCGGCAATTCTTCTGGTAGCGCTTCATTTTATTCCTTTCGGGGACAGATGGTACTTAAGTTTATTGGCATATCTTATTCCGTATCTTATTATCGGATATGATATCGTGCTTAATGCGGCCAAAAAACTTATAAAGGGAAGACTGTTCGATGAAGAATTCCTGATGATGATCGCTACCGTAGGAGCATTTATAATCGGTGATTACCCTGAGGCAACAGCGGTTATGCTGTTTTACCAGGTTGGTGAGTTATTCCAAAGCATTGCCGTAGGAAAGAGCCGCAAGTCGATTTCGGATCTTATGGATATATGCCCTGAAACTGCTACTGTTATAAGAGATGGTGTTGAGGAAGTCGTAGATCCTTACGAAGTTTCCATTGGAGATATCGTCATCGTTAAGCCGGGCGAGAAAGTTCCGATAGATGGCGAGATCCTTGAAGGAAGTACTACTCTTAATATGGCGGCTTTGACAGGTGAGAGTCTTCCGGTCGAAAGGGGAATCGGTGAGACTATATTTTCCGGCAGTATCAATCTTACTAATGTTATTAAGATCCGTACTACGACTGAATATGAAGACAGTACAGTTTCAAAGATCCTGGAATTGGTTGAAAACAGCACTGATAAGAAGGCCAAATCTGAGAATTTCATTACCAAATTTGCCCGAGTATATACTCCGGCAGTTGTAATCTGTGCGGTTATTATCATCCTTTGCTGCATCATATTTACTGATATGAGCATTAAGGATTCAATATATAGAGGCCTCATATTCCTGGTAGTTTCATGTCCATGTGCTCTGGTAGTTTCGGTTCCATTGAGCTTTTTCGGCGGTATCGGAGCTGCTTCCAGAAAGGGTATCCTTATAAAGGGCAGCAATTTCCTTGAGATATTGGCAAAGGTGGATACTATCGTTTTCGATAAGACAGGAACGATCACTAAGGGCAATTTTGCTGTTGATGCGATCCATCCGAATCAGGTTGATGCTGATGAGTTGATCGATATCGCTGCTTTGGCTGAATCCAGATCCAATCATCCGGTCGCTGAATCTATCGTTGATGCACACGGTAAGCATATCGCATCAGAAAGACTCGGGGATGTCTGTGAGATAAGCGGAAAAGGCATCAAAGCTGTCATTGACGGTAAGTGTTATTATGTCGGCAATGGAAAGCTTATGGAAGAAGTCGGAGCTGACTATCACGAATGTCATCTGCCGGGAACTGCGGTACATGTGGCTTTGGAAGGCGAATATCTCGGCCACATAATCATTAATGATGAGCTTAAGGAAGATTCCAAAGATGCCATCGCCAAGATCAAAGCAAGCGGAATCAAAAAAACTATAATGCTTACAGGTGACAATGAAAAAGTTGCGTCTAAAGTCGCTGGTGATGTCGGTATAGATGACTATATGGCAGGTCTTTTGCCCGATCAGAAGGTCTCTTCGCTCGAAAACATTATGAGCGACAACAATACGGTTGCTTTTGTAGGTGACGGAATTAATGATGCTCCGGTCCTTACCAGGGCAGATATCGGTATAGCGATGGGTGCTTTGGGCTCTGACGCGGCTATTGAAGCCTCCGATGTTGTTTTGATGGATGATTCGCTCAATAAGATCCCTGTTGCTGTAAAGATCTCGAAAAAGACCCTAAGGATAGTCAAAGAAAATATAATCTTTTCTTTGGCCGTAAAGATCGGAATAATGATCTTAGGTGCACTTGGTATAGTAGGAATGAGATTTGCGGTGTTCGGTGATGTCGGTGTTCTGGTCATTGCGATACTGAATGCAGTGAGAACCATGAGAGTTCCCAAATAAATAAATCAACTAATATAAGGGCTTCGGTAAAGTGCCGAAGCCTTTATTATTATAATAAATATGTTCAAATATTTCTTTTGATGTATAATCTACAGGAGGATTTTATTTGAAGGATGTATGATGGAAAAAATTAAGAAGATAATTTTGGACGTAATAGGCTTTATCAAGAAGATTGATGAGGTCTTACGTAAGAAATATGTATATCAGATCTTAGTTGCACTTTCTTTTGTTGCAATATTTATAGCGTTCTTTGATTGCTTTTCGAGCAACAAAGTATATTTTAACTACGCAAATGACAATTATAAGTTTACCCAGTTGTTTTCAGGTGCTGATTACACTCAGTATTTTGAAGCTCAGGGTGATACTTTAAGATCATTCCGCCTTGCTGTTAATCCGACAAGGTCCAAACTTAAGTCATCTGATAAAGGTAATCTTAAGATCAAGGACAGTGAAGGTAATGTTATCTTGGACAGGGATTTCTTCCTTTATAACTCTACCCGTAGCTATATCCCTGTTGATTGTGATGATGTATCGCTCAAAAAAGGCGATATATATACTTTGGTATTTACTCTGGATAATATCGATAAAGACAGTTATATCCTGGTCAAGACTCATCAGCAGTTCAATCTTGAGAGATTCGGAAGTAATGACAGAGCTGATGATGACGTAAGTATCGACGTAGATAATGATGAGGTTCAGGAAGAGATAGTAAATGATGCGAGCCTCGGATATTCCCAGGTCTTTAATATTGCTTATTACTATAAGACGACCAATTATATCTACGCTATCGTGCATTTCCTCGTATTTTCAGCATTTGTCGGAGTTTTGTTTATAGATAAGCTCATGAAAAATCAGAAGTTCAGGGAAGCTTTAAGAGCAGTTGGTCTGCCTGTAATGCTTATCTTATTTGGGAATATGCTTAACGTTAAAGGACGTGCGTTGATCAAGATCTTTGGTCCTATGACTTTAAAGCACTGGTTTACATTGCTTTCGGCCATCATTATTATCGGCGCGCTGTATTTCCTTCTTTATATGATCACAGGACTTGGATCTTTGTCAGCCATAGCTATTTCTGTTTTGTGTGCAACGGTAGCGTATACCAATCACTTTAAGCTCGTCATGAGAGGTGATACGTTTATGCCGTGGGATCTTGTTTCCGCAGGCATTGCCGTAAAGACCGGATCAACGTATTATTTCCATCTGACTGTTAATTTTGCTATGAGTATAGTGTTTGCGTTGGGAATACTTTGCTTTATAAGGCTTACCGCATCTCAGCGATACGCTTTTTCGAAAGTAAGGCTTTCTTTGATCGCATTTGCTGCTTCTTTTGCTGTTCTGTCGGTATTGGGACTTGTAACAAATACCAAGCTTCTGCGTAGAATCAATGTATATTATGATGTTTATCCGCCATATCAGAGTTATAACGAGAACGGAACATATATGGCATTCCTGTATCACCTAAACAATATCAATGCCAGGGGCAAGGAAAACAACTCCCCTGAGATGACTACGGGACTCGTTTATAAATACGAATCGGAAGTCAATTCTCTTAAACTTGATAAGAAGGTAAGTAAAGGCGTTAAGCCTAACGTTATCTGCATAATGAGTGAGGCCTATTGTGACCTTAATAATATCAGAGAACTAGAGACCAGTGAGCCTGCAACTCCGTATTTTGATTCATTGGTCGAAGATACTCAGGACGGACCTTTGGCTGTAAGTATCTTTGGCGGCGGAACATGTAATACTGAGTTCGAGTTTTTGACCGGTTATTCCATGAGTTCGCTTCTTCCTGGTTCATCGGTTTATACGTTCTATATCAATCATGAAACTGAAGCTCTTCCGCAGATTTATAAGAATGCCGGATATAAGACCGTTGCTCTTCATTCGTTTGATGGAGACTGGTGGGACAGAAGAGAAAAATATCCTTATTTAGGTTTTGATGAATTCTTCACAAGAGACGATTTTTCTGAGGATGCACAGTACGTAAGAAGGTATATATCCGATCTTGAGACGTTCAAGAAGATCAAGAACATCTATGATGAGAGCGAAGAGCCTTTGTTCCTTTTCTGCGTTACTATGCAGAATCATGCTGATTTCTCTGAGCATTATGACAATATGGCATATGACATTAAGATCAATAATGTTCTCAAAGAGGACGGTTCTCACTTTGATTATGCTGAGAATTATCTGTCTTTGTTGCGTGAATCCGATGATGCTCTCAAGTATCTGATCGAAGAACTAAAACAGAGCGACGAACCAACGATCGTAGTCTTTTTCGGAGATCATCTTCCGACTCTTGATGAAGGCTTTTATGATGCTATGCTCAATGAAGACTTAGGAGAAGTCAATATTGATGATTCTGTTGACCTTTATAATACCAGGTATTTCATTTGGGCTAACTACGATATCAAGGGATTAAAAGACGACGGTATCACATCGCCTAATTTCCTTGGTCAGGAATTGCTCGATGTTTCGGGTATCACATCTCCTGATTCCAGATCCTGCCTTCGTGTTTTGAACACTCAGATCTCTGCGATCAGTTCTATTGCTGTATATGACTTAGATGGAAACCCTCATACGGATTATTCAACTTTGTCCAGAGATACGATCGATATGATAGAGGATTATTCTTTGATACAGTACGGTTTGATCTATTACGAAGAAGATGAAGACGAAGAGTAATACTGCTTTGTAAAGTGAATGATAAGTAATCGAAACATCGCATAAATAAAATAATATATAATTATTGTGAGTATATATTTGCTAGGAGAACATATATGTCTGAGGTTGGTTATAGTCGTCAGGTCAACGAGTCGGATATCGTTAATCGTATAGTTCGAGCAGTCGTATTGATTGTTGTTGCGTTGATCCTTGCAGTTGTATCGGTATCTTTTGCCGTACATCATATGAGACTTAAATTTGAAGAAGAGTACAAAGGAATTACGGATTCAAAGATGAGAACGGTATCTGATGTCGTTCAGAAAACTGTTTCCGGTGATGAGCTTATCGGAGATACTCAGGCAGCTATTACGAAGTATAACAACATCTTTCCTTTGCTTCTTGCAGATACTTCTACTGACAGTTATTCAAAAGAGGATTATGCATTGTTCCTCTATACGGGCGGTCAGTTGTCACTTCTTACTGCATCTGATGATACAGCCTCTTTTGCAGTAGTAGATACTCCTATTTCAGATTGGCTTTCTGCTGACAATTCTACTTCAACTGTATATGGTGATAATTCTCAGAGCATTCTTGTTCCTGTGGCTGACAGTACAGGAAAGTGTGTAGCTGTTTTTGAATATAAGTGTTCTTTTGGCGAACTTAGCAGACTTGGTAATGAAGTTGAAAACAGAATCCTTAAGGCTGTTATTGTTTCCTGTGCTGCGGGAGTTGTGCTTTTCCTTATCCAGTTGTTTATTCCTAAGCTCATTATGAGATCAGGAAGGAAGGGAGGTCAGACACTATGAGTAGAGCCTCCTCTGAAAGACGTAGTAAAGAACAGAAGAAGACTATATCAGCAACGATCGGTTATTGTTTCGTGATCGTTCTTGTAGTTCTTCTTGTTATGTCCAATATTCTTTCTAAGACATATGTTAAGTCCTTACAGGTAGAAAGAAGCGAGTCTATGAAGTCCGTTGCAGTTGCTTGTTCAGTTGCATTAAGCCATACGGATATATCTGAGAATATGACTTGGCCGCTTCCTGTCTATACATATGCTGATGATAAGCCGTACATTTTTGATATCTATATTAAGGCCGGAAATTCATTTTTGAGAATGTACACTTCATCCGGAGCTAAAGATCTTGATGAATACACACTTAGCGGTCTTTCTGACAGTGCCAGCGATGACTACAACAACTGCTTCGAGCAACAGATAGTAACGTTATCCACCAGAGTTGAAGATAATGTCAGATATAAGTGTGCTATAGCACCTATTATCAGTTCACAGAATACAGTTGCAGGTATCCTTGAAGTGAGAATGCCTGAATCGGATTTTGTTTCTACGGTTAACGGAATGTCATTAAGTTGGATCTTTACGATCTTCTCGATTGCTGTATCTGCTGGAATAATTATTTACGAATTCAATCTTTTGATTTCCACACTCTCTAAGGGTGTTAAGAGCAATATGCCGGTCCTCATCATGTTTGGTCATGATGCATGTAAATTTGTATCTTTCTTCTTCTCCTTTGCGGCAGTTATGCAACCCGTTGTAATAGCTGCTTATCTGAAGAAATCGTTAGTGGGGCAGAATAAGTATCTGATCTACGGAATGATAGCTCTTTCGCTTCTTTTCTATGCAGTCGGATTCTTCGGATTCTCTGGTTTGAGAAGAAGTATCAAGGCTAAACTTACTTCCAAGATCGCTTTGTTGGTCATGACAGTACTTGGCTATTTTCTGGCGCTTCTTACAGGCTTTATCGATATCTCTTATCTTACTGTTTTCATGTCATTGCCGATCGCGATCTGCAGCGGTATCACACATGATTTCTTAAGAGATTACAGGATCAATGCAGCTCAGCTCGGCTATGATGGATATGATGATCGTTCTATTCATAAGATCCAAAGTGTTTCTTATTATCTCGGCGTATCCGTAGGTACAGTTATAGCTGGTATTTTCTTCGAGAGATTTGGTCTTTTGGTAGTCATGATCGTTAGCGGAGCTTGTCTCATTCTTGCTGCAATTGCAATGACTTATCTCATGAGAAACAACAATATCGTTAAGGAATCATATCTTCCAATCAATACTTGGATGGAAGTCCTCACAAATAAATATACCGGTAAGCTTCTTATGTCAGGTGTTTATGTTCTTGGATTTATCTTTGCCTTTATGATCGGATTTATTCCTGATTTCTTGGGTACAGTTGGTATATCGATCCCGACATCTGCATTCTATTATTTGCTTTGTGCATTTGTTGCAGCATTTATTATGGAAATAGTTAAGAGAAGTGCATATCAGATCTTAACTTCAAAAGTTAGAGTATTGATCTCTTCCTGTGCTACTATCCTCGGAATTGCTTTGTTCGCATTACTTCCGACTGCAAAAGTACTTGTTATTACTGTTGCATTGTTCGGCGTCAGTATCGGTATTCATGATTATACATATCTTTATATCGTTGCAAGACTTGCAAAAGACAGGATCCACGGAAACCTTAGAAAGGCAGCTGAAGGCACATTCCTGTTTGCTATTCTGCTTTCGGTATTTTTCCTGACACTTTCTTTGGCAATCGGTTATATGAGGGTCGTATTGCTTGTCATTACTGTATTACTTGCAATCATTTCGTTTATCTATCCGATCTCAAGTGTATCAAGGATTGCGGATGAAGCTATGTTCGCTAAACCTAAGAAACAGGCTAAAGAACCTGTAGCTGATAATGGAGGTGAGTCAAATGGAAATGTGGAATAAAAGACTCAACAGAGAGAACTTAAATGACTTTTATAATGAAACCATTGAGATGGTTTATCCATCTACTTATTCCATCTGTAAGGAAACTACCAGAACAGAACAGGCGATCGTAAAGTCTTATGTGGATGTTTTCCAACAAAGACAGAATATCCCCGGCGAGGAAGTAATGTATGTTTTCGGAGATATCCTTCTTAAGAATGCGAATGATATCGTAGAAAAGTATGAGCTTCCGGAAGGTCTTACTTTCGGAGAGAGAAATCTTGATGAATATACAAGAAATTCCATGCTTGAGAAGATCAGCGCTAAGATCGATTCTAAGGGATTTAAAGTAGCTGAGTTTATTTCATCGGATGCCAAGAAGATCAAGAATGGTAAGATGTCCGTTAAGCCTAACAGTTTCTCGCTTACGATCACACCTCTTTTGATCTTCCATATGGTAATATTGGCTCTTCTGATATGGGGCATCAGTTATGCAGCAATAACTCTTCCGTATAGAAAGAATGCTCTTGTTTCAGACAAGATCAATGATTCGGTTCCTATGCAGGAAAAGTATGTTAACGTATTGGATTATCTTCCGTTAAATGTTGCTTTTCTGGAGAATAATGAAGAAACTCCGGACACAGAGAATACTGAATCCGGAGAACTTGAAGCATCATTTGCGACTACTGAACCTACAGCAACTAAAGGTTAATCACTTTTCGGTATTTTGATCAGCATATTGAGTGGCAGGAGCGAAGTCCATGACGTAGTAGTTCTTGCCACTTATTGTTTGTTTTGAAAATCTGTAAGCGATATCACCTTTGATACTGAATTCGGTGGTATTTGCGGACTGAGTGAGAATGTTAGTGATCTCCTCGTCCTGAAGATCAGGATATACAGCGTTAAAGACCATTCTGTAATACATAAGAACAGAAAGGAAAACATCTGAAGAATCAGCTTCGCTAGTTGTATCTTCGAAAAGGAATCTTAAAGCCACCAATTCTCCGTTACTCTTAAGTTCGCTACCTTGTACACCTACATTTAATGCCGTGAAATTATTCTTTATAGGCATAGCGAAAAAGTTCAATTCCTCTTTGTGTTTGCTGTCTTCGGAAGGTTCAGTCAATGTTTTCGCAGGAAGATCGCAATCAAAAGAAGAGAAGAGTTCACTATATAACTTAGTCGATTTGTAGTTAGTCTGTAACTGCTCGTAGGTAATACCCAAAGTATCGATCTTTTCTTTCTTGGAAAGCTTAGGAGCAAAGTAGAAGATTCCCAATGCCAGTGCTGCTATTAAGAGAAGAGCTGTAATCGGGATAACAGGATTTTTGACCATCTTATCGATGAAAGATGATTCCTGTTTTTTCGTATCATTTTCTTTATTGCCTGAAGATTTCTCTTTTGTATTAGCCTGAATTCTTTTCCTTCTGGAAGTCTTAAGAAGATCTTCGACCTTTTTAAGTTCTTCTTCGGATATATCATCAGTAATGTCGAGTTTTTCTTTATCCATAGTTAAACCTCAGTTATAATATTTGCCAATGTGATTGTAACCTTAAAAGCACTTTAATACAAATAAATAAGCATTGGTGTATAATATTCCTGTGTTTTGGAGGAGTTTTATGCATCTTATAATATCCGGCGGTACCAGAGGGATTGGAGCAGCTACAGTCAGAAAATTCATAGGCAATGGCTTTAGCGCCACTGTTCTTTATTCATCTGACGACAAAGCTAAGGATGCTCTTTTGTGTGAGCTTAATGATCATTCGGATAACCTACTTTTTATCAAGGCAGACGTATCAGATCCGAATGCTGTAAAAGAGGCTGTAAGTAAGGCTGTATCAGTGTTTGGTGTTATAGATGTTCTCGTCTCCAACGCAGGTATATCTTATGTAGGTCTTTCCGATACATTTGATCATTCAGATTACCGTAAGATCATGGATATCAATTTCGGCGGATTTTTTAATCTTGTTCATGAGATCATCCCTTCGATGATCAGCAGAAAAACCGGAAATATCATTGCGGTTTCTTCTATGTGGGGGCAGGAGGGAGCTTCTTGTGAAGCGCTCTATTCAGCTACAAAAGGAGCTGTTGATGCTTATGTCAGATCTTTATCCAAGGAACTCGGTCCTTCTGGAATACGAGTAAATGCCGTGTCTCCCGGAGTTATCAAGACAGACATGCTTAACTGTTTTTCCGATGAAGATATGGAAGGCCTGGCGGAAGAAACATCTTTGGGACGTATCGGTAAGCCTTTTGAAGTTGCTGATCTCATATACTATCTTGCTTCCGATCAAAGCTCCTTTATTACAGGACAGATAGTCGGAATTAACGGCGGATTCGTTTGATCTTTTTCGAAAATGAAAAAAAACAAGGGGTGTCTTTTTAGGACACCCCTTATGTTATCTTTATGGCAGGGGAGACATGATTCGAACACGCAACCGGCGGTTTTGGAGACCGCTGCTCTACCGTTGAGCCACTCCCCTTTGACAACAGGTAGTATTTTATCTGTTGGTTTGCACTATGTCAAGTAGAATGATATGATTGTTTTGTTTATATTAATAATAAAGAGGGTTTGATATGAAACTTGCAATTATTGGTACCGGAAACATGGGAAAGGCTATTCTGGCAGGCATCTTGGCTGAAGGAATTTTCGATTCCAAGGATATAAATGTTTGTGATGTCAGAAAAGAAGCGGTAGATTCTGTTTGCGAGCAGTATGGTACAAACGGATATACTGAAGCAGCTAAGGCTGTTGAAGGATGTGACTACGTTCTCATGGCTGTTAAGCCGATCCATTTTGATGCAGCTCTTTCTTCTCTTAAGGATTCACTTAAGGCTGGTGTAATCGTATTATCCATCGCTGCAGCCGTTAAGTGCGACAGGATCAAGGGAATCCTCGGTGAAGGCGTTAAGTTCGTCAGGATCATGCCTAATACTCCTGCTCAGGTTCAGTGTGGTGTAAGTGCCGTGTGTCCTGTAGGTTTGAATGACGATGAAGTTTCTTATGTTAAGAAGATATTTGAGTCTTGCGGTGAAGTTATCCTTTGTGACGAGAAGACTCTTGATGCTATCGGTTGTGTATCCGGTACAGGTCCTGCATACGTAATGCTTTTTATCGAGGCAATGGCTGATGCAGCAGTAAGCCTTGGGATCAAAAGAGACGATGCTCTTAAGATCGCTGCAGGTACAGTAATGGGTTCAGGCCAGCTTTGTCTTAAGACAGGACTTCATCCGGGAGTTCTTAAAGATCAGGTTTGTTCTCCTGGCGGAACAACTATTGCAGGTGTTATGGCTCTCGAAGAGAACGGACTTCGTAATGCAGTTATAAAGTCTGTTCTTGCAGCTGAGGAAAAGACAAAGGAAATGGCAAAAGGCTGATATGGCTGAAATGTACGTTGTCGATATCTATACTGACGGTGCATGTTCCGGTAACCCGGGTCCGGGTGGCTGGGGTGCCATCCTTATGTATGGAGAGCATCGGAAAGAGCTTTCCGGTGGTGAGAAACAGACTACCAACAACCGAATGGAACTTATGGCGGTGATCTGTGCCTTGAAAGCGCTTAAGAAGCCTTGCAAGGTTAATCTCTATAGTGACAGTGCTTATGTTGTTAATGCTTTTAATCAGAATTGGATAATCGGTTGGCAAAGAAACGGTTGGAAAAACAGCGCCAAGGTCCCGGTTGCCAATATTGATCTTTGGCAGGAACTCTTGTCACTTACCAATACTCATGTTGTCAGTTTTATCAAAGTTAAGGGTCATGCTGATAATGAGTTTAACAACAGATGTGACGAACTTGCCGTAGAGCAGTCTCGCAAGTTCTCCGAAGATAATTGAGGGTGTTATGAATCAAAACAGGGACATAGATCTTACAGAGAAGACTATAAGCAGTGAAACCGTATTTCACGGCAAAGTGTTTGATTGTATAGTTAAGCAGGTTACTTTGTGCGACGGAAGAACTGCAAGACGTGAGATCATTAAGCATAACGGCGGAGCATGTATTCTTCCTATAGATTCCGAAGGAAATGCATATATGGTCAAGCAGTTCCGTTCTCCATTTGAAGAGATCATGTTTGAAGCTCCTGCAGGAAAACTTGAGATCAACGAAGATCCTAGAGATTGTGCTATTAGGGAACTTCGCGAAGAAACAGGTTATGTTGCCGGTAAGGTTACTGATCTTGGAGTAATGGTATGTTCTCCGGGTTATTGTTCCGAGAAGATCAGTATGTTCTTGGCTGAGGATCTTAGTTTTGAAGGAACTGATCCTGATGACGGTGAATTCCTGAATGTTATCAAGATCCCTTTTTCGAAAATATACGAGATGACTATGAATAACGAGATAACAGATGCAAAAACTTGTATTTGTATATTGAAGGCAGCCGGGAGGTTAGGTTATGGCAAATGACGGCAAAAAGGAAGTAATGGGCGTTGTCCTGTTTTTCTGCGCCATAATTCTCGGTCTGATGTATTATCTGCCTGAGAAGATAACAGGTGTGGTCGGAAGTTTCCTGAGATCAGTAGGTTTCGGATTCTTCGGCTATATTGCGATGATACTTCCTTGTTTCCTTTTCTATGCTGCGATCGATCTTTTTATCGAAAAAAGAGAGCGAGTTGCTTTTACACGAGTTAAGGCAGCTATTCTTATCCTTGTTTGCTCTGCTTCCTTGTTTGCAGCTATTACGATGAACTTTGATCATTTCAGGGCTCTTTGTATCCCTGACGGTAAGGAAAACCCTGCTGTTACCAAAGCAATACAGTTGCTTTGGAAATCAGGCCTTGATAAGAATCTTATCAGAGTTCCGGGTGAATCAGGACTTTTGATTCCGGGCGGACTTATCGGTGGACTTATTGCCGTTAGTATCGAGTCTGTATGCGGCAAGATCGTTACGATCCTTATCATGATCGCTTTTACTTTGTCTCTGGTCATCCTTATTTTCCATGTTTCTCTCAAAAAGACAGCTCAGAGCTTGGGTAAGGCTGCAAAGAAGACTTATGTGAACGCCAGACAGAATATGAACCGTAAGGGCAGACCTAATGCCTACAGAACTGATATTCCTCAGCAAAGACCTGTTAATGCTAATACCGGTTATTCACCGTTTGTAGCAGGCGGTGGTAATCCGGGTAAGCGTGATGTTCCTATCATTAACGGATATGGAAGTAATGATCCGTATGGTCTTCCTGTTGAATACGATTCATATGATCCGTTCAATGTACAGGCTAAAGCTCCTGTTGATCCGGCAACCGGTTTTTATAATTTCGGACAGAATCAGGCTAATAGTCAGAATGTTCAGCCTCCGATGGAATTCGGAGACAGGACGATATCTTATGGTGATAAGAAAGTTCCTGTAGGAGAACATGATAATTCTGCAGATTTTACTTATAATTCTCAGCCTCATCATCTGCCTTATGATATCGTTCAGAAGCATGAGATGTACTCTTTCAATAAAGAAGACAAGCGTAATCAGAAAGAGTTTTATGATCTTTCGGATGACGGAAATAGAAAAGGATACTATGATCATTTTGAACAGGGTATCCCGCAAGCTGATGGTGTAGATACTCAGCAGGTCGACGAAGAAGCATTATATCTTTATGACTTCACGGAAGATGATGAGCCTTATGAGATTGAAAATGATACTCCCGGTGTAAGAACTCCGTATGTTCCGTTAGAAGTTACTGAGAATCTGGGTAGTGATAATAATATCAATGCTAAACCAAGAGGAAGTAATGTTGTTACAGCTGCTAATTCTGAAAAGTCACCTAAGAAAGATGATATTAAGATCAATGCAGTAGATGAGCACGATAATTACAGCGTAATGGAAGGCCGTAAGATGGATACTTCTATTGCAATGAAAGGTGCATCTTCTGTATCTGTTAACAGCATGGGTAAGAAGCGTAAGAGAGGAACAAGATATGTTCCGGCTCCTACTAATCTTCTTGATACTGAACAGAAGGTTAAAAATCCGAAGAATGATGAAGAACTGAAGGCAAAAGCACTAAAACTCGAAGAAACATTAAAGAGTTTTGGAATTGAGTCTAAGGTTGTAAATATCACACATGGTCCGACTATTACGAGATTCGAGCTTACAATAGCTACCGGTACTAAAGTTTCGAGAGTACAAAGCCTTGCAGATGATATTCAGATGGCTATGGCTGCTATCTCAGTTCGTATCGAGGCACCTATTCCGGGTAAGAGTGCTATAGGTATAGAGATACCTAATGATAAATCAACGGCAGTTCGACTTAAGGGACTTCTTGAGACTCAGGATTTCAGGAATTCTTCTCCTTTGAATGTTGCACTCGGAAGAGATATTCCGGGTAGACCTATGTATTGTGATCTTGCAAAGATGCCGCATCTTCTTATTGCTGGTTCAACCGGATCAGGTAAGTCGGTATGTCTTAATTCAATTCTCATAAGTATACTTTGCAAGGCTTCTCCGGATGATGTCAAACTTATCATGGTAGACCCTAAGGTAGTTGAATTGGCAATCTATAACGGTATTCCACACCTTATAATGCCTGTTGTTACAGATATGCAAAAGGCAACTAATACTCTCAAATGGGCTGTTATAGAGATGGAAAGAAGATATTCTCTTTTTGCTGAAAATGCAGTTAGAGATCTTAATGGTTATAACGAAGTATGTAAGATGGAAGGCGAACAGCCACTTCCGCTGATAGTTGTTGTTATAGACGAGTTTGCTGATCTTATGATGGTAGCTTCCAAGGAGGTTGAGGCCCAGGTATTAAGACTTGCAGCTAAAGCCAGAGCAGCCGGGATCCATCTTATTCTTGCTACTCAAAGACCTTCTGTCGATGTAATCACAGGTGTTCTTAAGAATAACCTTCCGTCACGTATTGCTCTTGCAGTTACATCCGGTGTTGACAGTAAGACTATTCTCGACCAGACAGGTGCTGAAAAGCTTCTTGGACGTGGTGATATGCTTTATTCGCCTCAATCAGCTCCTAAACCGATAAGAGGACAAGGTGCATTCGTAACAGATGAAGAAGTCGAGAAGATTGTCGGTTTCCTTAAGAATCATTATGAACCTGAGTATGACGAGAACATAATGGATACGATCAATAATGCTGTTAACGGTTCAATGGATGCCGGAGGATCAGGCAGTGGTTCTAAGGGCGATGACGGTGGAGAAGATGAACTTCTTGAGAAAGCAGTTGATGTAATTATCGAACAGAAAGTAGCAAGTGTTTCTATCCTCCAAAGAAGACTTGGTATCGGATATCCTCGTGCAGCACGTTTGATCGATGTAATGGAACAAAAGAAATATATTGGCCCGTTTGAAGGTTCAAAACCTCGTAAGGTACTTATTGATCCTACTCAGTGGCTTGAGATAAAGGCTAGAAACGGTAGATAAATGAATACATATTTTGATGACATAGATTTGAATAACGGACTGGGTCTGGCATCGGAACTTGTTGAACTTCTTAAGAAAAAGAATCTTAAGATCGGATTTGCCGAAAGCTGTACCGGCGGTCTTATATCTGCTGGTGTAGTTGATATACCCGGTGCATCTGAAGTTTTTTACGGAAGTATAGTTTCATATGATAACAGCGTAAAAGAAAATTGCCTTAAAGTTTCTGAAGAAATCCTTCAAACCAAAGGTGCGGTTTCATATGAGTGCGCTAAAATGATGGCTGAAGGTGC
Organism: Clostridiales bacterium; assembly: GCA_017649645.1. Lineage (GTDB taxonomy): Bacteria > Bacillota > Clostridia > Saccharofermentanales > Saccharofermentanaceae > Saccharofermentans. The sequence continues at coordinate 137,889 of JAGCGK010000143.1, forward strand.
AAGAAAAGTATTGAATGTTGATCTTGCTATATCAGTAACCGGTGTTGCAGGTCCGGGAGGCGGAACTCCTGAAAAACCTGTAGGTACAGTTTTTATCGGATATGCAGATGAGAATGGTTCTGAAAGTGTAGTCACTTTTTCGAAGGGTGACAGAAGTGAAATAAGAAAGGTTACTTGTTTTAAGGCATATAAGTATGCTTTGAGTAAGCTTGGTTGATATGAGCGAGTTGAATGAGAATAAGAATAAATCCGGTAAGAGCATGGCGATAGCCACTGTTCTTGTTATGATCGGTCTTATGTTGTCCAAAGGTACAGGATTTGTTCGTGAACTCTTGGTCGGAGTTAAGTATCATCAGGATCTTTATCGAGATTCCTATTCGCTTGCTTTTTTGTTTCCGGATTTCTTCTTTAATCTTTTGATCGGCGGTTCTATTCAGGCCGCTATTACGCCTTCTTTGGCTGCCAGGATCAATGACGGTAAGGAAAAAGAAGGTATCAGAGAAGTCAGTATATTCATTTCTGTTTTTTCTGTGCTGATGGCGATCGTCTGTACTTTGGGTTTTATCTTCTCGAAGCAGCTGTTTGGTTTTTATGCCCCCAGCAATGCTACACCTGAGATGATCGAACTTGCTTCTCATGCTGCAAGACCTTTGTTTATACAGATATTCTTTATGATGCTTGCGGCTCTTTCTATCGGTATTCTAAATGCTTATAAAAGATTTGGTTCAACATCATTCGGACCGACTATCTATAATATCTGCGTATTGCTTTCTATCGTGATATTTGCCGGCGATTCTCAGTTTAAACTGACTCTTTGTATGGTCGGTATCATGGGAGCTGCATTGATCTACTTCTTGTTTCAGTTCATCGTCGGATTCGATAAACTCAAGTTGTTCAGATTTATATTCAAACCCGGAAATCTTGGTTTTCGAAGATTGGTTAGAAGAGCAATACCTATATTGATCTCTGCTTCTATCGTTCAGATCAATACCATTACTTTAAACAGGTTTGCAATGCAGATGGAACAGGGAACTAATTACGCATTGCGTAATGCTATTACTGTTTGGCAGCTTCCGTACGGTATATTTGCAGTTGCTGTAGGTAATGTTATGCTTCCTTCTTTGGCCGGTTTGTATTCATCTAAGAAATATAAAGAGGCTTCTGAACTACTTTCATCGAGACTTAGGACAGCCTTGTTTATGACTATCCCTTCGGCAGCTTTCTTGTTTTTGATGAGTTCTGAAACAATAAGGGCATTTTTTAAATGGAATGCTTCTTATACTGATGATAATGTCCAAAAGGGTGCGATCATATTATCGGGATTTGCGGTTGCGATCATTGCTCAAACCGGAGTTCTTATGTTTAATCAGGCGTTTTACGCTATAGGTAAGACCAGATCACCGCTTTTCGCAGGTCTTGTAAGTATGTTTACTAATCCGCTTTTCTGTTTGATCTTTGTTAGACTGGTCGGTGCCGGTCCTATCTCTATGAGTCTTGCATATTCTCTTTCAAGTTGTATTCAATTAGGAATCTTGATATGGCTTTACTGCTCTGACAAAAGACTTGCACCCAGAAAGATATTGGGTTTTCTCGGTAAGAGTCTTATCTGTGTAGTAACAATGGTTTTGGTCCTTATAATCTTAAATAATTATATTCCTGATTATGACAGAAAACTCATTCAGCTTGTAATTCTCGCCGTTAAAGGCGTTGCTGCTGTTGTTGTTTACTTTTCTACAGCATGTCTTATCAGAATGGATGAAGCATTATATTGGATCCGAAGACTTACCTCCAGATTTATCAGAAAAACAGATGAGGATTAATCATCTTAATTGATTCCATTTGTAAGATCATCGCCTATAATAAATGTATAACTATATTTATAAGGAGACGAATATTATGGATAAGTACGAAGAACTCAATAAGATTATTAAAGAATCCGAGCATATCGTATTTTTCGGTGGCGCCGGCGTTTCTACTGAAAGCGGAATTCCTGATTTCAGATCGAAAGACGGCCTATATAATCAACGAGATGTTGAATTTGATGCTTATTCACCTGAGTATCTTCTAAGCGCTTATTGTCTTGAAGATGAACCCAAAGTCTTCTTTGAATTCTACAGACAGAAACTTAATGTTGATGGTATTGAACCTAACGAAGCTCATAAGATGCTTGCAAAGATGGAAGCAGCAGGGAAACTTGATGGTGTTATAACCCAGAATATTGACGGACTTCATCAAAAAGCCGGAAGCAAGAATGTTCAGGAAGTTCACGGATCCACACTTAGAAATTATTGCAGCAGATGTCATAAGAAATATCCTGCTGATTATATATTTAACTGTGAGGATCAGATCCCTAAATGCAAGATATGCGGTGGTGTTATAAGACCTGACGTTACATTGTATGGTGAAGGATTACCACAAGATGCTTGGAGAAATTCAATTAAACTGGTTGATAAAGCTGATTGTCTTATAGTCGGCGGTACTTCATTGGTTGTTAATCCTGCTGCTTCATTAGCTATGGGATTTAGAGGTAAGAATCTTATAGTAATTAATAAGCAAGCTACACCGGCTGATCGATTGGCAACTTTGGTGTTCCATGAAAGTATTTCTGCTGTTTTAAGTAAGATTGAGTTGTAAATCATTGAAAAAAGAAAAAATGCACATAAAAATATTGCAACTGTCCCATTAATGAACGTTGAAAAGTCTACAATGATAAAAAAAGAGAACATGTTTGCTTTTGAATGTTGACAAAATAGAATCAAACATCTAAAATCAAAACAAAGGCGTGAACAAACGTTCTAATAGTGGAGGACATTATGGCTAAAAAGAATTCCGGTAAATCAAGTGTAACTCAAGTTTCAGCAGATAATCATGAAGAGAGAAAGAAAGCTTTAGATGCTGCAATGGCGCAGATTGAAAAGCAGTTTGGACAAGGTGCGGTTATGCGTTTGGGTGACCGCGGTGTTCAGGAAATAGAAACTATTCCGACAGGTGCTCTTACATTGGATGTTGCTTTGGGAGTTGGCGGTGTTCCGCGTGGACGTATTATCGAGATCTTCGGACCTGAGTCTTCAGGTAAAACTACAGTAGCACTTCATATTGTTGCAGAAGCACAGAAGAACGGTGGTACATGTGCATTTATCGATGCTGAGCATGCTCTTGATCCTGTATATGCAGGAAAGATCGGAGTAGATGTCGATAATCTTCTTTTGTCACAGCCTGATACAGGTGAACAGGCTCTTGAGATCACGGAAACTCTTGTAAGAAGCGGATGTCTTGATGTTATAGTTATTGACTCTGTAGCTGCCTTGGTTCCTAAGGCTGAAATTGAAGGAGAGATGGGTGATTCTCATGTAGGTCTTCAGGCAAGACTTATGAGCCAGGCTCTTCGTAAGCTTGCGCCTGTTGTTTCAAAATCCAGTACAGTATGTGTATTCATTAACCAGCTTCGTGAAAAAGTCGGTGTTATGTTTGGTAATCCTGAGACTACACCTGGTGGACGTGCTTTGAAGTTCTTCTCATCTGTTCGTCTTGATGTACGTAAGACTGAAACATTGAGAAGCGGAACTGATGTTATCGGTAGCCATACAAGAGTAAAGGTAGTCAAAAATAAGGTTGCACCGCCATTTAAGGAAGCTGAATTCGATATCCTTTATGGTGAAGGTATCTCAAATGAGTCTTGTATCATTGATCTTGCTGTTGAGAACAATATCATTGAAAAGAGTGGATCCTGGTTTGCTTATAAGGGTCAGAAGATTGCTCAGGGTAAGGATAACTGCCGTATCTATCTCAAGGAACATGATGATCTCAGAAATGAGATCGAAAAGCTCATCAGAGAGTCATATGAACCTTGTGAACAGTTTATCGTTGAAGAAGAAGCTGAAGAATTTGATGATTCTTTGGAAGAGAATGATGATGATATCCTTGGAATCGATATCTGAGGTAGTTTAGATGTCTGATGATACTTTGTTTTCAGCAATAGTCTCTGAAACTATATCTCATATCGGTATTTCCAATCCATCATCCGGAAAAATATATAAGTATTTAATTAATAAAGGATACGACAGCGGATTAGCGTCCGATGTCGTATCCGAATTAGTTTCAAGAGGATATATAGATGACAGAAAAGCTTCGAGAAGCGTTTTGTTATTAAGAACAGGAAAGAAAAGGGAAAGCAGACTTCTTTCTCTTCAAAGGCTCATTAATGCCGGTATTTCTGAATCGGTAGCAGAGACTGTTGTATCCGATATGCCAACAGATGAGGAACTTATAGCTGAATTATATGATGCGGCTTTACCATATGGATTTGATATAAATGATGAATCTATGAGAAATAATGCCTTAAAGCTGGCTAAACAGCGTGGATTTACCTTTGAACTTGCCCAAAAAGAACTCAAAAATAGATGATTATATAGTTAGTTTGTCAAAGGATTGTTTTGTTGTAAAACCTTGCGTTTTGGTATAATTCAAAAATAGCGAGGTGCTTGATGACGAAGGAACAGAAGAAAATCAATATTTCTCTTATATCTCTCGGATGTCCGAAAAATCTTGTTGACTCCGAGTGTATGATATCTCTGCTTCAGGGTAGAGGTTTTTCTCTTGTTGAAGATATTAATTCGGCTCAAGTTGCTGTTATCAATACATGTGGTTTTATTGAAAGCGCGAAAAAAGAAGCTATCGATACTATCCTCAGTGTAGCTGATCTTAAAAAACCTAACGGAAATCTTGAATATATCGTTGTTACCGGTTGTCTTCCACAGCGTTATGATAAGGATATCCTTGAATCAATGCCTGAAGTTGATGCTGTTTTAGGTACCTCTCATTACAAAGATGTAGCAGAAGTTATTCTTTCATTATATGAATCCTATACTGAAAATATCGATCTTGTTGATACAGCCGGTGGAATTGATCACCTTTTGGAAGAAAGATACGTTTCTACCGGAAGTTATGCTTATCTTAAGATCGGCGAGGGATGTCGTAACAGATGTTCATTTTGTGCTATTCCACTGATTCGTGGAAATTACGTATCAAGACCTATGGATGAGGTCTTGAAAGAGGCACAAAATCTGGTATCCCGTGGTTTTAAAGAGATTATCCTTGCTGCTCAGGATACTACGAATTATGGAATTGATTTTGACGGTAAAAGGCATCTTGTCGAACTTTTAAAAGCTATTACGGCAATAGATGGTGATTTTGTAGTTCGTATAATGTACGGTTATATGGATGGCATTGATGATGATCTGATTAATGAGATCAAGTCAAACCCGAAGATAGCCCATTATATGGATATTCCTATACAACATGGTGATGATTATATCTTGAAAGCTATGAGAAGACGTGATGATGTAGCAAAGATTACATCCGTTCTTTCAAAGCTCAGAAGTGAGATCCCTGATATTATAATCAGGACTACAGTTCTTGTTGGTTTCCCTGGTGAAACCGAAGAAATGTTTAATAATCTTATTACTAATCTTCAAAAGTGGAGATTTGACAGATTGGGATGTTTTGCATACTCGCCTGAAGAAGGTACCGATGCATACGAGATGCCTGATCAGATAGATCAAAAGACCAAGGAATATAGATGTTCCAAGGTCTACGAAGTTCAGAAAACTATTTCCGAAGAACTCAATAAAGGACGCTTGAACTCTACTGTCAAAGTAACTATTGATTGTATTTCGGATGATGGTATATTTTATAAAGGTCGAAGTTATGGCGAGGCGCCTGAGGTAGATCCAGAGATATTCGTTGCAGCTACAGATGACGAATTGGAGATCGGAAAGTCTTATATGGTGCGTATTGTCGATGGTTCCGACTATGAATTAACGGGAGTAACTGTATGAATCTGCCTAATAAGCTTTCATTACTTAGGATTATTCTTATTCCATTAACGCTGTTGTTCATGCTTCCTATTTCTATTTACGGATTTGAACCTGCAGGATGGAATAATTTCATAAACAATCATGGACTGTTTGTAGCAGGTATCGTGTTTATCGTAGCTTCATTAACTGATATGTTTGATGGAAAGATAGCTCGTAAATACAACCTGATTACAAATCTTGGTAAATTTTTGGATTCCTTGGCTGATAAGATGCTCGTAATCGGTGTTCTTCTTGCTTTTGTAGAGCTTGGAAGAGTATCAGCATGGTTTGTTATGATCATATGCTTAAGAGAGTTCATGGTAACCGGTATAAGAATGCTTGCTTCTCAGAAGGGCGTTGTAATGGCTGCCAAGATGATCGGTAAGGTTAAGACGACATTCCAGATGATTGCAATTATTTACCTGATGTATGAGCCGACTTTAAACAAGATATTCCATTTGTTCGACTTGAATCTGGAGACTCCGATCAAGATCTTGGGCGATATTTTGTTCCTGCTTTGTGTCATAATGACAATCATTTCAGGTATGGACTATCTGCTTAAGAATATGAATTATCTTAAAGAATCTGACTAACGGTTATAAGTCAAAAATTTATTTCTATTTTGGCTATTGACAATTTCTAAATGTTACATTAAATATAGTTTGTAGGTTGTGTAACAATCTCGTTAACGGAGGTAAAATATGTCTAACGAAGAATTATTTCAGAATATTAAGCAAATGATCGTCAATCAGCTTGGTGTTGATGAGAGCATCATCACAATGGAGTCATCTTTTGTAGATGATCTTAACGCTGACTCCCTCGACATGGTTGAGCTCGTTATGGCTATGGAGCAGGAGTTTGATATCTCTATTCCTGATGAAGTAGCTGAGAAGGTTGCTACTGTTGGAGACGCAGTTGAGTACATCAAGGGTTTGACAGAGTAATTTGTTCTGTTATTGATTATTCAAGGGCTGAATGTGCTTAACTGTACATTCAGCTCTTTTATTAGGAGGGGATATGGCTTATACATTTGATGATTTTGAGAAAAATTTTGGTTATGAGTTCAAGAATAAAGACCTTTTGAAGTTGGCTTTTACTCATACTACGTACGTTTTCGAGCATCATGGGTATCATTATGACTCAAATCAGCGACTTGAGTTTATTGGAGATGCTGTTTTGGACCTTGTTATAGGTCATAAGCTCTATGATATGGACCCCAAAGCGGACGAAGGTTATCTTTCCAAGACAAGAAGCCTTATAGTTTGTGAGAGATCTCTTGCTACTGTTGCTCGTAAACTTCGTATCGGTGAGCTTTTGATGCTCGGTAAAGGCGAGAAACAAAGCGGTGGTGATGATAAGGATTCGACCTTGTCTGATGTTGTGGAATCTGTTATTGCGGCAGTATATTTTGATGCCGGTTTTGAGGAAGCAGAGCGTGTAATTTTAAAAAATCTTTCCGACATAATCAATGATGCGGTTAGCGGTAATATTTTTTTGGACTACAAGAGCAGGCTTTTGGAACTTGCACAGAATAAGGGCGAACAGCATACAGTTACTTTTGAGATCGTTGATGAGCGTGGTCCTGCGCATAACAAGGAGTTTGAGGCGCAAGTCAAGGCTGACGGCATTGTCCTTGCTAAAGCGGTTGGAAAAAGCAAGAAAGATGCGGAGCAGAAGTGTGCTCAGATTGCTATTGATGAATACCTAAAGCTTTTCGGAAATAAAAAATAAGTATGGTATAATCTTATAGTTATTTTTTAATTAAGGACGTACTGATGTTTTTAAAGAAGCTGGAGTTACAGGGCTTTAAGTCTTTCCCTGAATATACTTTGATCGAATTTGACCGTGGCATGACTGCCGTTGTCGGACCTAACGGCAGCGGTAAGAGTAATGTTACCGATGCGATCAGATGGGTTTTGGGTGAGCAGAGCGTTAAGTCCCTTCGTGGCGGTAAGATGGAGGACGTTATCTTTAACGGAACCCAGTCCCGTAAAGCCATGAACTATGCCGAAGTTTCTATGACATTAGACAACTCCGATCACTATCTCGATTATGAATATGACGAGATCCAGATCACCAGAAGGCTTTATAGGTCGGGAGACAGTGAATATCAGATAAATCACGTTAACTGCAGACTTAAGGATATTGTTGGTCTTTTCCTTGATACAGGTCTTGGTAAGGACGGTTATTCTATCGTTGGACAGGGTCGAGTTGATGAGATCCTTTCTACTAAGTCTGAGGACAGACGTAGAGTTTTGGAAGAAGCATCCGGTATCGTTAAGTATAAGGTCCGTAAGGACGAGGCAGAGCGTAAGCTCAATTCCACAGAACAGAACTTAACGAGAATCGATGATATCCTCGCCGAGCTTAAAGAGCGTATCGAACCATTGAAGGAACAGTCCGAGAAGGCTATCGCATATCATAAGGCGTATGAGAGCCTTAAGACGCTGGATATCGCACTTTTGGTACATAAGATCAAGACTGCCAACGAAGCTATGGGCGGTCAGGGTGACTATAAGGCTAAGCTCGAGGAAGATCTTCGTGTAAACGAAGACAGATTCATGGCTATCCGTAATTCCAATACTGAACTTACGAATAAGAAGGACAGTTTGGAAGACCTTATCGAGGAGAAAAGACAGGAACTCTCCGATATCGATGAAGAAAAGTATAATATCAGTTCTGACAGTAAAGTTGCTTCTGTCCAGCTCGAGCAGCTTAAGGTCAGATTCGATTCTTATGAGGCTGAAGAGAAGTCCTTGAAAGAGGATATTGAGCGACTTTCCCGGGAATACAAGGACAAGATGGATAAGGCTCAGGCTCTTCTCGATGAAGCCAACGACGAGAAGAAGCACTCGGAAGAGTTGACTAAGAAGAGGGACGAGCTTTCTTTGGAGTTCAAGAAATCCGAGAGCCTTCAGGATGATACAAAGAGCAAGATCAACGAGAGTACCCAGGAACTTATCTCGTACAAAGAGCAGATCAATACATACGAGACGAAGATCACTGGTATCGATGAAAAACTCGCTGAACTTACTTCCAACAGATTCTCCTATATCGCTACTGAGAAGGAACTTAACGAGCATCTCGACGAGGCTGACAAGTTCTTCAAGGAAATGATCGAGCAGGAAGGCAATGTTACTTCCGATATCAATGAGCGCGAACTGAAGCTTTCCGAGCTCAAGAAAAAGGACAATGAGATCCTTTCCAAGTATGAGAAGGATAACCAGAGATCCCTTTCCATTAGCAGTAAGATCAAGGCTTTGACAGACCTCGAGAATCGTAAGGAAGGTTATCAGGAGTCCGTCAGAAGGCTTCTCGAGCATGCTAACAATACACCGTCCGATAAGAAAAAGATCGTCGGTGTCCTCGGTGACCTCATCTCGACGGATAAAGAATATGAAACTGCTATCGAGATCGCTCTCGGCAACAGCATCCACAATATCGTTACTAACACCGAAGAGGAGGCATCTGACCTCATCAAGGTACTTAAGGAGAGAAAACTCGGTAGAGTTACTTTCCTTCCTATCGAAAACATTAGACCGCGTGACCTTGATAAGAACCAGATCGACACTGCCTCCGGTATGATCGGCTACATCGGCATCGCATCTGACCTTACTGAGCATGACAAGAATATCGATGATATTGTATCTAACCTCTTAGGAAGGATCATTGTCTGCGATGATATGGATAATGCCCGTAAGATCGCATCAAGGCTTAAGTATCAGGTAAGGATCATCACTTTGCAGGGTGATTCCATTAACCCGGGCGGATCTCTTACCGGTGGTTCCATACATAAAAATGCAACAGGTATCCTTGGAAGAGGCCGTGAGATCGAAGAACTCAAGAAGGAGTTTGATGAGCTCGATAAGAAGCTTGCTATCTTTGAGGCTGAGCGTCAACAGCTCGACGAAGAGATCTTCGGACTTAACAGGGAAGTCGACCAGCTTGGTGAACAGCTCAAGTATTTCAGTGTTGAGCGTGCCAAGGCTGAGACAACATATACGAACCTTAAGGAAAGACTTGCTGAGATCCAAAAGCAGATCAAGCTCACTGAAGAGTCAATAGGACTTATCTCCAAGGATAAGCTCAAGATGGCTGATGATCTTGAAGAAGCGAAGCTCGTTTTCGAGGAGACAGAGCAACATCTGTCTGAACTTCGTGAGGATATCCTCCAAAGCGATTCTGAGTCTAAGTCTTTTACTGAGCAGCTTGATAAGCTCCGTGATGAGATATCTGAGTCTGTGTCTAAGACAGAAAGACTCATTGCCGAGCGTAACGGTGTGCTGCAGCTCGCTGAGATCTTGAAGCGTGAGAAGTCCTCATATGAGGAGAATCTGGCTAATAAGATCAAGGCCAAGGAAGATGACAAGGGCTTAAGCGAGGAATTGAATATCAAGATCGCCGGTTTCGGTGACCTTTTGGCTAAGCTCGAACTCGAGTCGGAAGCTAAGGATAAGGAGATCAAGGATCTATACGCACAGCGTGCCGAGCTTGAAAAAGACATGGCAGGCTTTATCGATAAGCTTACGGATTGTCAGGATACGATCAACAGTATCAAGAATGAGTTGACACTCCTCACGACTAAGTACGAGCGTTATATCGAGGATATCGATACATCCAAGAATCGTCTGTGGGAGGATTATGAGACCACATACGATAACGTTAAGGATTCCTGTGAGAAGGTTACGAATGTATCCGAGACTTCTCATGAGATATCTAAGCTTAAGAACCGGATCAAGAACATCGGTCCTGTAAACCTTAACTCTATTGAAGAGTATAAGGAAGTTTCCGACAGGTTTGAGTTCATGACTAACCAGAGAAATGACATTTTCGAGGCTAAGACAAACCTTGAAAAGGTTATTGCAGATCTTCTGGAGGAGATGAAGACTCAGTTCATCGAGCACTTTAATACTATCAATGAGAACTTTAAGACAGTATTCGAAGACCTCTTTAACGGAGGTACTGCTGAGATCCTTCTCGACAGTGATGATGTTCTTAACTGTTCCATTGAGATCAAGGCTCAGCCTCCGGGAAAGAAACTTCAGAGCCTCACGCTCTTGTCGGGTGGTGAGAGATGTCTTACTGCTATTGCGCTCTTGTTCGCTATCTTGCAGCTTAAGCCGTCACCGTTTGTTATCCTCGATGAGGTCGAGGCTGCTCTGGATGACGTAAACGTCAGCAGATTTACGGACTTTGTCCGCCGTTACTGCGCAAGATCGCAGTTCATTATCGTTACACACCGTAAGGGTACGATGGAAGCTTGTGACCGTATGTACGGTGTTACCATGCAGGAGCGTGGTATTTCTAAGATCCTGTCAATGCGTATGGGAGACGAATAAAGGAGAAACTATATGGGTTTATTGGACGCTTTTAAGCGCGGACTTGAGAAAACGAGAAACTTCGTTTCCAGTGGTTTTACAAAGATCGCTGCCAGTACCGGCCATTTTGATGAGGACCAGCTCGATGAGCTCGAAGAGATCCTCGTTCGCGCAGATTGTGGTGTCGGTTCAAGTACCGATATCATCGATCATGTTAAGGACAACATCAAGAAGACCGGTGATGACAGTAAGGATGCTGTTATGGCATCTGTCAAAGAGAAGATGCTCGAGATACTGGGACCTAAATCTACGATCACTCTTGAAGAGGGTAAGCTTAACATCATCCTTATGATTGGTGTTAACGGAACAGGTAAGACCACTACCGCAGGTAAGCTCTGCGAGAAGTATAAAAAGCAGGGTAAGAAGGTTATCTTAGGTGCAGCTGATACATTCCGTGCCGCTGCGATCGAGCAACTTAAGGTATGGGGTGAGAGAACTTCAACTACGGTAATCTCACATGAAGCAGGTTCCGATCCTGCATCCGTTTGTTATGATGCCATTCATGCAGCTATTGCCCGTAAAGCGGATCTTTTGATAATAGATACCGCCGGACGTCTTCATAACAAGAAGAATCTCATGGATGAGTTGTCCAAGATCACGAGGATCATTGACAGGGAAGCCAAAGATGCAAATATCAAGAGCATGCTCATAATCGACGCGACTACCGGCCAGAATGCCGTTATCCAGGCAGAGGTATTCGGTGAAGCAGCAAATCTTGATTATATCGGTATTACAAAACTCGACGGTACAGCCAAAGGCGGCGTTGCAGTATCTGTAGCTTATTCTTCACATAAGCCTATCGTACTAGCAGGACTGGGCGAGGGAGTAGATGATCTCGTAGATTTCGATCCTGAGATATTCGTCGATTCGCTGATATCTTAAATATCTAACATCACTAATAGTGCTTTCTATAAGCAAAAATGAAGGACTGCAGTGCAGTCCTTCATTGCTTATCGGAAAGATTTTTTATCATCCGGCGAACATTATGTCTCCTTCTTCGAATACTTCCTCGATGTCTTTTCCGTCGATCTTCTGAGGCCAGGAATAATCCAAGTCGAAGAGGTAGTAGTTTCCGTCCAGATCACACATCTCAACATATGTCTTGCAGTCGGAGCCCACCAGATAAAGGACCGTTCCTGCTGAGACCGTTACTTCCTTATCATTAAGATAACCGTTTATATCCTGAACCAGAGTATATTCCTTATAGTTGAAATAATAATACTCCTCGATCAGTTGAGGCATACCGTTATTTCCGATCGTGTAATCTGCATCTACGGATTGTGTTCCAAGTACATCTGTTCTGGTAATAAGCTGGAATATTTCGGGATTAACAAAACCAAGAGTTTTTCCGCCCATATAATCTATATAGCTGATCTCACCTTTATCTGTAAGTTCATATACATTGATCATTGAATAATCATTGTCAGATACGCCTTGTACGTATATATAAGCCTTGCCCTCGTAAACAACGAGCAATGGTGATATTGAATACTCATAGTAATCAAATTTATATTCGTTGTCTTTGATCTTAAAGATTACGGAAGTATACGTATAATCTTCGTATTCTCCGTTTACTGTTATAGTGTCTTTGACTCCGTCGTGATCATAATCGTATTCGATGCTGAAGTTCTCTCCGTCTGCTGTATATTCAGTTTTAAATTCTTCAACATAGTCTTCCGGCATTGCGGTCCAGTATTCGCCTTTGAGCACAGACTCGTTTCCCGAATATGGGATCGTGATAAAGACAGGACCTCCTGCATAAGGAGTGATCTCATAAGCATTAAACTGGATAACGATACCTTCTCGGGATATATAGAAATTCCAGACGTATTCTCCGTCAATATATTTATTTACGGTATCCTCGTAGTCTTCAAACAGAGCCCCTGTTTCGTTGATCTCATCCAGTTTTTCGAAGAGAAGACCGTAAAAAGCATCAGAGTCATCTATAAACATATCCAGGGTCATTGCTTCACCTGTCAAAGAGTCATAAGTGTTTCCTGAGTATGCGGTGTACGGATGTGCCCCGCCCATATATGAGGAGGATATATAGTTGAAAGAAAATACTTTGCTGTCTGCTCTGTATACGATCGGAACAGAATCAGTGTAATAATTACAGTAGTTCGATCCGTTTTCTGCATCCGTTAAGGCGGCATCATAGAACTCATCATATTGCTCTATGTAATAATCCATTCTGTCGTCATATATATCATCAAACTTTGTACTGAGCTCCGGATAGTCAATGTCATTGACGATGATATTTTCCAGATTTAACATTGAAGAATAGTAGGTCTCGTCATCTACTGATCCGTAGTCATAATCATAATATGACTCTATATAAAAGTAGATGTAATCACTGCTGCCGTATGATACAGTCGGAGTGACCGTTGGAGTTGTTTCTTCAGTAGTCTCTTCGGTCGTTTCTTCGGTAGTTTCAGTTGTGGACTCTTCAGTAGTCTCTGTTGTCTCATCCTCATCGTCATCATCTTCGTCATCGTC